>CAZQDO010000077.1:0-10917 GCA_964592085.1 uncultured Anaerolineae bacterium
TGGCAGATAGCGCCTTCAGATAAGGCTGGGCGATCTGCGTCATTTCCAGGTTGTTGAGAACGGCAAAGCCCAGGCGAAGCACCCTCAACCCCGGGCGATAGCGCTTCGTCTCTGGATTTCGGTCCAGGTAGCCCAGCTTTTCCAGCGTGTAGACGAAGCGGAACACGGTGCTCTTGCCCAGGCCTACGGTCGAGGCGATCTCAGTGAGGCTGAGGCCGGGCGATTGCTCGGAAAAAGCCTCCAGTATTTGCAGCCCCCGGCCCAGGGCTTCGATATAATATCTGTTATCCACTTTACCTATGGTCATAGTTTCTCTGTGTGAAACCAGATTTCTTTGTGCAAAACCATTATACCACAGTGTCCTACCCGTGTCAAATCAGATAAAAGAATGGCCCACGGGTCATCCATGTGGATGCGCGCGGGCCTAAAGGGCTTGTGTGTCTTTGCCTCAAACAGTGGCGCTCTTCGATTTTTCGCTATTCCCCCTTTTCATGGGGCTTCGTACTCGATTGCTTCCTCAGCGACCTTCCTTGCTGGAAATTCTATGGACACGAGATAGGGTGTTTCCTCCAGCAAACAATTCCGGCTTACTCTCTGAGCAACACTCGCTTCGCCTTGCGCCAAGCCTTGCGCGGATTAGCATAGCGCCTCCAATTGCCACGCGCCCAGCGATTGAAGGCATTCCAGGGTTTGCGACGCTGAGATTCCGCCAGGGCCCAGTTCAGGAACTCAGGATCCTGGTCCCTGATCTTTGTCTCGGTGGGGTTGCGGCGATACTGGTCGTGGCTGGTAATGGTGGAGAGGTCGTTTTCGAGGCAGTAGGCGTAGAGGTCACTGCCGGGGTGGGGAGTATAGAAGGCCGGGCTGTAATAGTCAGGGTCCATCTCCTTGAGCATGGAGATGGTTTCCATCACCTCTTCTTTGGTCTCGGTGGGGAGGCCCAGCATGTAGTTGGCCCAGACGGAGATGCCGTACTTCCTGCAAATCTGGGCTGCTTTCAGGTTCACCTCCCTGGTGGTGCCCTTGCGCAAGAAGCGCAGCACTCTATCGCTCCCGCTTTCGAAGCCGATGAAGTAGCCCCGGCAGCCGGCGTTGGCCATCAGCTCCACCAGCTCCTCGTGGCGGACGATGATGTCAGCTCGGCTCTGGCAGAAGAAGGGCTGAGTGAACCCCGCGCGCTTATAAGTCTTGCAAAACTCGGCCACCCATTCCCGGTCGTTGGTCAAGCAGTCGTCGTGGAACATGAAGCTGGCGAAGTGGTACTTCCCCTGCAGAAGCTTCAGCTCTTCGATGACGCTGGGCACGCCCCGCTGGCGGAACCGTCCGAAGATGATGCGCTCGGCGGGCTGGCAGAAGTTGCAGTTGTAGATGCAGCCGCGCCCGGCGATGATGGTCAGAAAGGGCGGCGGCAACTCTGGCACGAAGGGCACCTCCGGGGAATCGGGGGCGTAGCCGCACCTGCGCCACTCCTCGAAGAACAGCTCCCGGTCCACGAAGGGGATGGCGTCCAGGTCGGGCCGTTCTCCGACCAGCACCCGCTCCTTCGGCGGCTCGCCCCTCTCAATGGCCGCCAGCAGCTTAGGAAAGGTGATCTCCCCCTCATGGGTGACGATGTAATCAATTTTGGGATTGGCTTTTACTTCTTCCAGCACCAGTGTTGGGTGAGGGCCACCGACGACGGTGATGATCGAAGGGTCCACGTCCTTGATCACGTCCAGGGTCTCCATCACCGGGTTGTAGTCCACGCTCATCATGGTCAGGCCCGTGACGTCGGGACGCCGCTGCTCTAACTCCGCGCGGAACTCGTCCCAACCTTTGAGACCCCTCAGGTCAATGAGGTCTATCTCGAACCCCTCTGCCTTAGCACAGGCAGACAGTTGGGCCAGACCGTGATTGATCCAGCCCGCCTCCATTCCCTTGCCCAGGCTCTCGAAGCCGTAGCCGGCGATGCCGGCGTAAATTAGGGTCGTCTTCACTTTTTCCCTCTCTAGAGTATCCCCACCTTACTGTGATCCCCCAGCACCATCTTGTAGGCCCGCGGCTTCGCAGGGGAGCGGACGATCTCCACGTTGCGCCCGATCAGACTGTCCTCGATGCGGTGGTGGATGTCGGCGATCTTGCAGTGCTCCAAGATGATGGAGTGCTCGATCTCGCAGTCGGCGATGAGGCAGTCGTGGTAGATGGAGGTGTAGGGGCCAACGTAGGCGTTCACTACCCTGGTGCGCTCCCCGATGATGGCCGGACCGCGCACGGTGCTGTTGACGATCTCGGCGTCCTTCTCGATAATCACTTTGCCATTGACCTTGGAATCAGCGTCAACAAATCCTTCTACCCGAGACTCGCTGGACTCCAGAACCAAACGGTTAGCCTCCAGCATGTCCTCCATCTTGCCCGTGTCAATCCACCATCCTTCGTGGATGTAGGGATAGACCTGATAGCCCTTTTCTATCAGGTATTGGATGGCATCGGTGATCTCTAGCTCACCCCGCCAGGAGGGCCGTATGGCGTTGACGGCCTCAAAGATGTGATGGTCGAACATGTAGATGCCCACCACAGCCAGGTCGCTGGGAGGGTGCTCTGGTTTCTCTACCAGGCGGACTATCCGTCCATCCCGCAACTCGGCTACACCA
Organism: uncultured Anaerolineae bacterium; assembly: GCA_964592085.1. Taxonomy (GTDB): domain Bacteria; phylum Chloroflexota; class Anaerolineae; order VGOG01; family VGOG01; genus CAZQDO01. Next base: position 2,631 of record CAZQDO010000077.1, read on the forward strand.
AACTGTTGGGGCTTCCCCACCTGCTTGAGGACGATCTGAGCGTTCCAATCGCTGCCGGTGAACTGCTTCACCAGCGAAGTGATGCCACCCTCGATGACGTTGTCGCCCAGAACCATCACGAAGCGGTCATCAATGAGAAAACGCTCGGAGATCTTGACAGCATGAGCCAGGCCTAAAGGTGCCTCCTGGTGGACATAGGTCACTTTGGCTCCCCAGGCAGAGCCGTTGCCCACGGCATCCTCGATCACCGGCGCTGTGTCGCCCACCACGATGCCAATCTCGGTGATACCTGCTTCTACCATGGCATCGAGAACGCGAAACAGCACCGGGCGATTCGCTACCGGCACCAGTTGCTTGGCGCTGGTGTAGGTAATGGGTCGCAGGCGCGTGCCCTTGCCGCCGCTGAGAATCAAACCTTTCATTGAACAACTCCCAGGTCTCGGTCTTACTGATTCCGCAGAGGAATGGAGTACCCCGCGTGATGCGTGTTGCGTATTCCGCGTCCCGTCACGCAGCACGGAATACGCAACACGTCCTCTTATCGGCAGTTCTGGTCATGTGTTTACTTCCTCCGTCTCTGCCAACGAGTTCTCTTCAGTCGCTTTCTGTGCTTATGCCTGGCTATCTTTTTCTTTCGCCATTTCTTGACAGAACCCACGCTAACCCCTCCCTTCCATCAATTTCTCTTAGTGGTAGTTCTTCAGCACTACCGGTAGATAAACAAAACTCAGCCTAACCCCCTCCGAGAGGGGGCTGTTGTTGCCTGAGCTATCGTAAGCACTGACGGCCATGTACGCGGTCTCCAGCGACGGCTTGTGGGGCAAGCGGAAGCTGGTCATGTTGGTGGCATCGTAGCCGCCGGTATACGTGTCCGGCGCAGGTCCGTAGTGCACTTCATAGCCGATGACGTCGCTTTCCGCGTTGGCCTGCCAGCTCAGCTCGGCCAGGCCGCCCTCCAGACTGACTGAGAGCGCGCTGGGTGCCGCCGGCACCGTGGCGTCCTCCACCTTGACCGTGCCCGCGCTGTAGGATACGACGCCCAGATTCTTGCCGTCGTCTATATGGCCGTAGACGTAATAGGTCCCGCTGCCCACCTCCGACGTGTCCCAGACGTAGCTGCCGTGCGAGACTTCGTCTCGCCTAGCAGAAGCGAAGCTTCTGCCGCTCCCTTCGCTCAGGCAGTGGGCAATGAGTCGCCCGTCGCGCCCCGTGCCATCGCGGTCGTAGTATAGCGAGATGACGGCTTCGTCGTCGGCGTCGTCAGCCGTCCAACGAATGGTATAGCTGCCGTTGCCCGGCTCCTCAGCAGCGCTGGGACTGGTGACGTTGATAGTCGGCGGCTGATTCAGGCAGAATAGGGCTGGACTATACGCCTCATCATCCGATTGCATGTTGCGTATTGCATGTTGCGTATTGTGCGCTGTCGGCTGGGCCGTTTCTTCGCAGAGCTCCAGGTTGGTAGTGGCGGACAGGATGCCGGTCTGGGAGACGAAGAAGCGGGCGGTGATGGTGCCTGGCTCGACCACGGATTCCGGCAGGGCCAGGTCGAGAGCGGTGCCGGCCCAGACGCCGAGGGCCTTCTCCACGCACTCACCCGCGTCACAGGCCAGGCAGAACTCGCCCAGCTCGCCATCGGCCGTGACGGTGATGTCCTCGGCGGGGATGCCTGGCAGCCATTCGGGCCAGCCCTCAGGGGTCAGCGACTCGGCTTCGATGACACAGGTCAGCGACGCGCTGCCGCTGAAGCCATAGACCCCGTCGCCCTCCTCCCATGCGTGAAGGAAGATCCCCCCATCACAGCCCGACGCCATCAGGGTTGCCGACCCGGCAAGGCCCCAACTTTGGTCCAGCGTCATGGCCGCCTGGGCTGCATAGATGGCGAACACCTCCAGGGCCCCCTCGAAGCCCACCTCGTAAGGCTCTTCCAGGTTGATCCAGAGCGCGCCCTCGCCGGTCACTGCTGGCCCATCTCCGGGCATCTGCTCCTCGCTCTCAATGGTGCCAGTCACCTGAACGGACGGCTCAGGCTCGAGAATCACCTCCCCTTCCATGCTGGTCAGTAGAAAGCCCGACTCACCGATGGGGATACCTTCCTCCCAGGTACCGGTGAACTGGACGCATTGGGGATCCAATTCCCACGGGAGACCCTCATTTACCACGTCCATGACGAACTTGACGTAGATGCCATCTGTTCCCTGGTCGGTCTGGATGTTGGGCAGGAAGAATTCGCCCTCCCCTTCTACTCGGTTCCCGCTATCGCAGAGGCAGGCGCTGGCGGGGTAGATGATGAACGTGTCGGTGATCGGGATGGCCCCTATCCAATCAACGGGCACAGGTACACAGCTTTCGTCCAGGCAAACGTTATCGCAGGGGCTTTCGGCTGTGACGGCCAGTGGCTGCCCCAGAGCCAGCCCTGCCGTGGACGAGGCCAGCAACAAGGCTGTCATTCCGGCTACGAGAAGCATTCGAGTAATGGTCTTAAACTTCATTACTACTTGTCCTCCAGTTTGATGATTGAAGCCTTCCCAATGTCCATTCAGCCTTTCCTCAGTCGTAAGTACCCGATGAAACCACCGTTTCGCGTAATATGATCTGGTTGTGCGAAGTAACCGCAAATCATTTAAATCATTTGGCCAAGCGCGTAGCGCGAGCCGCAAACCGCGTGTTAACAGTTCTCCAAGTTCATTTCTCACCTCAAGACCCTACCGTCAGCGAACGGCTTGTTAAGAGCAAATAGTAATTCATATTGGCAGGGACCGTATTTCCCCCCGTGCCTCGGCAAGATCAGGATATTCCGAAATCATTGAGACGATGATTTGCTCCTCGTCTTCGGTGAGTGGATACGGAATAAGCCCTTCGGCTTCCGCTTGCTGCAACTCATCAGCCAAGTCGTCGTTCCATTTCTCGAAGTCGAGACTGATCTTGCCAACTGGACGAGCATAGGCCCTGGCTCGCTTACGTTTGTCTTCCCCCTTAGGCTCTATGCGATATGCTTCTAGCGCGTAGAAAAAGGCTCGCTGATTGTCGCCGAGTCTCTTAAAGTTCAGTGCTAGGTTGTACCGTAACCCTGAGCGAGTGTCACCGAGAGCAATCGCTTTACGAAATAGCAAGCTGGCGTGATAATCGTCGTCGTAATCAATATCGTACATGTACGCTAGGTGGCTATAGAGGATATGGCTCATTGGGTCCACTTGGTGTGCTCGCTTGAACAACGCGAGCGCAGCATTGCGATAGCCAAGTTTCCTGCACGCGGCAGCTACGTCTGCCCAGTATGTGGCGGAATTGAAATCCCGTAGCAGTGCCAGTAAGTAGGCAAAGTAAGCGGCCCGATAGTCTTCCTTTTCATAATAAAACTTGTCGCCCAGGGAATTCCACTCAGTCTTGGACAAAACAAAATTGCCTTCAAATTCGGCTAATACATCGCCAGGTTTCGAGCTAACCACGAAGCTGCTTTCTCGAACTACGGTCTCTCTTCGTGTAAGATATGCTAATTCAGCCAAGTCTTGACCGAGTAAGAACTCATCTCCTTCTCCAAGAATGCTGAGAACCTCAAGTATCTTTCCATCACGACGCAAGGCATCTACAACTTGCCACTGTTCCACGTTTAGTTTGTTATCATCAAGCTTCTCGTACCTACCTTCTTGAGGCAGAAGTGCCCAAGCGATGAGTGGAAGATACTGGATTCGCTCTTGGACAAGACGATGTCTGTATGTACTATGTCGTGCTGGATCGTACAACAGTGCACCCTGTGCCAGAAACTCCAACGCGGCTAGCAATCCAAGGGATCTCTGCTTGATTACAGTGTCCACCGATGCAGGAAGCATTGTTTGGACATGGAGCCATTTGAACAACACCTCGTCATTCAGAATGCTTGCCCCCTCACCAATGAGATGCCGTTGAAAATTAAAGCTGTTCAGGAATAGCTTGAGATTGCGAAGATTTCGACCAAAAGTACCGACTAACGCTCGCAGCAAGGCGCGGTTCTGCACTTCAAGCCCCATATCTCGCATGGCCTTAGATACAAAGGATACCAGGCTTTCCTCTTCCTTAGCCGGAAGTGAATAGGTCAGCTGAAACATCTTTTCTAGATACACTTTTGCATCCGCATCATTGAAGTTCTCATAGCTTTCCCGGATGGACTGCTCAATCTGAGCTCGATCCATACCGAACACAAAGATAAAGCCGGGCAGATTAAAGAACAGCTTTACCGTTTCCAAGACAGCGACAATTCTGGGTGGAGGGCAACGATCCAGGTCATCTACAAAGATTACAAGGTGTCGCTTTGTTTGTTGTCTGTCCTCAAGATATGCCTTTGCTATCTTACGGAAAAGGTCTTCAATCTCCACAAATGAACCTTTAAGCCGCGACGACCACTGATAATACGCACTCAACTCATCAGGGTTGACCTGAAGAGCTCGCTGTGATAACACTCGGAAAGCATCTCTGCGGTCAACTTCAATCTGAGCGCTGGTGATGAAGCCTGCGTCATCTTGAATTTTGCGCAGCACGAGGTCTACGAGAGAATTCAGCACCTCTGTCTCGTCAGCAAGCTTCCAGGGTTCAAACCAAAGGGGCACATAGATGGATGCCCCAGGCTCTTCACGATGTTTATCCATTGCATCCTCTTCAAGTCTGCGTTGCAGGGTTTTCATCAAGCTCGTCTTACCTGCTCCCCACCTGCCATCAATACATATATTCAGGGGAGTACGGTTCTGTTCGTTGGTAATGAAACGAAACAGAGTGTCTACAATTCGGTCAAAATTGAATTCATGTGCTCGTTCAAGAGGTAGATCATCGAGTAACAAGTAGTCTATAGGGCACATTATTGAACTCTTTTCTCAATCCACCAGATGAAGCTGGAGTCAAGAGAATTGCGGTTAACAGGATCGCGGAGCTTCCCAACAGCTTGCACGGCTTGGAGATATGCTAGTGGATTCGCTTATATCCAAATACATCAAGATGAGTTGAAACGTCAGTTGCGGAAAAAGCCAGCTAAATCCTCGAAAGTGAAAGGTTGGCAATAGGCGATGTTTCAGCCGACTTAAAAGAGCCTCATCTGCCGCTCTTCCACGGGCCACTCTCCCGGATTCTGCTGTTTCCAGACTCTCTCAACAGTTGCCCCTATCTCTTTTTCAGCAGAACTCAAGTAGCTGAGAATCTTCTCCAGATGGCGCGCTCGGGACAAGGTTGTTATCAAGCGGGCCATCATGATGACGGTTATGTCGCTGCGGCTCAACTTCCTGTTCGACCTGTTGAACGCTTCAACGATCTCGTTGGTTTCCTCAACACACTCGCTGAACAGGTCTACCGGAACCTCCGGAAAGGGCTCGATCAAAGCGAGTTTCCGGCCAACGATGATAATGTCAATGTCTATCGGGCTTTTGGCTTGCTGCTTCGGTATCGCCACCGACATTTCTGATTTCACGGGATGGGTGGCTTCGATGTAGAATCCTGCTTGGTGGATGGCCTCCAGGATTGCTGACCAGCCTTCCGGCCGTGAGTGATGATAGGTGAAGATAAGCAGCCCGTCGTCTTTCAGCACCCGATGGCAATCTGCGAATACGGCAAGCAGGTTGTCTGTGAAACGCTGCGAGTCTGTTTGCTGGACTTCCTCAGATGAGCGCGTGGTTTCGGTCCGGAAGACACCCTCCCGGCCCATCATCTCCCGTATCCAAACATAAAAGAAGTCGGCCAACTGGGAATAGTGCACGTTGTCAAAGAATGGCGGATCCGTGATGACGGCATCCACCACGCCATCCTCAATATCCGTCTGGCCGGAACTTCCACACGACAGGTAAATGTCCAGGCCGTTGCTTTGAAAATCGTCGTAAGCTGACGCTATCTCGCCACCTATTTTCTGGTTGAGGTTGAACACTTTCTTGCTTCGCCTTCTCCCGTTAACCCTGTCAGAAAGTTGCAATTCAAAAGGGTTGTCCTTGTATTCGAGGGCGCGAAGAATACGCCGCTCGAACAGGGTCGAAAATGAGCCTGAAGATTCAGGCGTGCCCCACAGATTTGCTTCCAGCGGCGTGCGTTCGGGTTTTAGAATGTGATGGGAGAAGGTGTGCCGCACTGCCCCTGTTCCCTCTCCCTTGAAGGAACAGAACATGCTGTTGAACTCCAGACATCCTGACAGCAAACACGCAAACAGAGCGCGGAGAGAATCATTCTCGATATTGCGAATCCGCTCGCTCAGAATACTCAAGCATAGCAATTGGCGGTCGTTGAACATCTGGTGCCAGTGGGTGTAATTATAATTCAGCACCTGATTTGTATTGTAGCCCGGTTCAATCGCCACCTGGGGATATGCAAAGTGACCCGTTCGCAGTTCCGCAGATGCCTTGCTGTAGAGGGCCTGGTCGTACTCGTCAATGGGAAGATATTCTTTGCTTCCATCTGGCTTGAGGACCACCTTCGCATACATTCGGTGACGCGGTGGATGATCCAACATCCTTACGGCTTCGATGATCGGGAACGTGCTTTGACAAGCAGGACACGTCGCATTTGTCCGGCCCGCCGGACCTTCCTGGGGATTGTAAGATGTGCCACATTGGTCACATTGGATTTCTGTTTGATATACCATTGTGGAATTGATGGCCTCGCAAGCGGGGCACAGGGATTTTGCCTCTGGATGTTTGCTTGGGCGAGCGTGCTTGGCAAAGATACGACTATCGAACAGATCAACTTGTGCGCCGCAGCAAGGACAGGGAACAAACTTCACCCAAAAGTAATAGAGCACGTCCACCAGACCGTACTGCTCCGTCTGTGCTTTGTAGTAGGCCTTGATCTTGCTACTCACGTCCTTTTCAATGGTCCTGAAGGTCTGACGTACTTCAGAGACATCGTATGTGCTCAATGCATTCCTGACCATGAAGTAGGGAACCGGGTTGATGTCCCGTCCAATGACACGGCATCCTAGCTTGTGCGCTTCCCCAACCGTCGTCCCGCTTCCCATAAATGGATCATAGATCAGGGTGTCTGGAAAGTGGATGGGCTTATAGAACAAGTTGAGTATGCCGTCTGACCCTCTGGCAGCCGTCCCTTCCGTAGGAGCGCAGGCCCCCAACACGATAGCGCGAAACACACTGCTGAGTCGCCTGGCCCACCACTTGTGAATGTAGTAAACGGGTTGGTACACGTCCTTCCGCCACGACTGCCGCTCCGCAATCTCGCTGATTTCTACGAACGGAAAAGAACGCTCGATGATTTTTCGCTGCCTGGGTGGATCGCCGTTGGCGTAAACGGGACGCACCTCAGCTACTTTATGCGTCAAGGCACTCATTGCCCAACCTCATTACTGCAAGGGCTCAATCGAGAGTCTGAACCTGCCTCTGCTTTGGGTGAGAGTACTGCGAGACAGCGGCGTGGGAAAGGGATCTTGCAAGTCGGTTATGCAATGGTCTGTTTCAATGTCCGCAGCCGAGCGGTAACAATAGAAAACTCGCTCCCCACCTTCGGCCGTTCGGATCAGTCGGTGGACCATTTGCAAACTCGTCTCCGATTCTGCCAGGGTTGCGTCTGGATGGACGAGGGTGGCTGCGTTGTCCAGTCCGGGTATGCCAAGCGGATTTGCGAAAATGAACATCGGCCTGCGCCTGTCCGCTCCATTCCCATACGTTCCGAGCCCGATTTCCTTTTCCCGCTGACCAACGGCCGAGAGATACAGGCCAAAGTCTTCGTTCAGCACATTGCCATCGCAGAGCGCCAGAGCACTCAGCTTGTAGGTGTTCTCCGTGCCCGGCTCTTGCTCCTGGCAGACGAAGAGATAGAAACCGCGTATGTCGAGGGGATTGTCATTCGCATCGTACACGCGAATCGTTCCACAAGGGGGTGTCGTGTTGTAGTCGAGTCCGGATCGTCGCGCCACTGACCCCGACCTTGTGCGCTCCAACTTTTTGACCTCGATTCCAACGATTCTCGTCAAGTCGTCCCGCAGGACTGCTCTGGAAACGCCATTGCATTGCTCTGGGCGAAGCAGCACCAGATCAGGATTTATTAGCGGGCCGGGAGCAGGCACACACTCACTGCCCCGTAGATGATTGCGCAACACGCCACAGATGTACTCGTCCAGCGGATTGTCCTGCGTGTTTCGCTTTGCTCGCAGAGGGAATGTTCTTGGCACGCTGTTCTGGTCAAAGAAGTGCTCACGAAGAATCGTAAATGCTTCGAAGGTCAAGTCAGCATGGCCGGCCATAGATACTCCGCTCCTGTCTTCTACTCCTCGGCCTCATTCCTGTTCCGCATAGTACCGATGCAGACTCACGTCAAAAGGAACGTTGTTGAGAAC
>CAZQDO010000077.1:10927-15868 GCA_964592085.1 uncultured Anaerolineae bacterium
GTTGAGAACGGCTCCGATCAGGCGGGCGTTGACTTTCTCCAGCAGGGCTTTGGCCCGCTGGGCGTGCTCCCTCTTTGTGCCACCAGCTTTGAAGACCAGCAGCACGCCATCCACCTTGGAAGCTAACACGGCCGCGTCGGTCACGGCGATGATGGGGGGCACGTCGAACAGGATCATGTCGGCTCGCTCCAGCAAGGCGGCGATGATCTCCTCCATGCGGCGCGATCCCAAAAGCTCCGAGGGATTGGGCGGCAAGGGGCCGCTGGGAAGGAGACAAAAGTTGGGAACGCCAATCTCTTGCAGAGGAGGCTCCTTCATGGCCTGGTCCTCGACGACCATTGTTGTTAGCCCTGCCCCGTTGGGGACGCCGAAGATCGTATGCTGAGCGGGGCGTCGCAAATCGCAATCAACCAGGACCACCCTCTTGCCCCCCTGGGCCATAGTGACCGCCAGGTTGGCCAGGGTCGTGGATTTGCCCTCCTCAGGGCCTGGGGAAGTGACCACCATGGTCTTGATGGGCTTGTCCAGGCTGGAGAATTCCAGGTTGGTGCGCAGCGTGCGAAATGCCTCGCTGGCAGGCGAGCGGGGATTGGCTATGGTGATTAAACTTTCTTTGTGTTCAGTTGTCATCGTAAATCTATCCTCCTGCACTCATTTGAAACGCTTCAAGAAAGCCCAACGGCGCTTTCGCCTGGCTCCAGTGGATACCCCCCCCTCCGAAGTGATAACGGGGATAGAACCCACCACGGCCACGCCGACGTGACGCTCCACGTCCTCGGTGGTTCGCACGATGTCCGACTCCAGCCACTCCAGTAGGAAGACGATCACCACCCCCAGCATGGCGCCGAAGATGCCTCCGGCCAGAGTGTTGATCTTCGTGCGGGGCGAGAAAAGATAGTAATGGGCAGCGTTCAAGATAGACACTTCAAGCTGATCTTGCTTGTCCTGGAGTTGGTTGAATTCGTCTTGATCCTCCTTGAAAACCTGGGCCAGGGTCTCGGCAATCGTCTTGGCTATCTCCGGGTCATGATCCCGGGCTTCGATCTGGATGGAGAAGGTCGACTGGTCAGCAGCCGTGGCTATCTTGCCCTTCAGGGCATCAGAGGTAAAGTCCAGTTGTAGCCGCCCGATGACGTCGTTAAGCAACAGGTCGCTCTGGATCCTCTCCCTGTAAAGGGGCAACCACTCTTTGGCCACGTTGGTCAGTCCCCAATCGGCTCGATAGGGCCGGAAATGGAGCTGGCTGACACCCTTGTAGACAGGCGTCTGCATCGCGCTGAAGCCATAGGCACTGACGGCAGTGATGGCAGCGATCAGAATGATGATCCAACCCCGCTTCCACAATATCTTCAAGTACTCCTGTATTTCCATGCTTACCTCCTCAAAGGTGGTCAACCTATTTTACCATAGCCGCTGCTTTTGGGCAAAACAGGCTAGAGCAATTTCCTCCGCCAGGGGAACCTTCGGCGGCCAGGCAAAGGTGGTATCTCGCCCAGAACCGCTAGATCCATGGCTTCCACCTCGGCCCTGTCGCGCACAGTGTCGTCCAAATAATCCAGCAAGAAGATAAGGGCCACCCCAGCCACGATGGCCAGGAATAGGCGGATAGGCAGATCCAACTTATCCTTCAGGCTCTGACCGACCGGCAGCACCACAGGCGGGTCAATGAGGCGGATGTAGGCCACAGCGGTCTCAAGCTGGCCCAGGAAATCGGTGCTGTGCGCTGGGAGGGCTCGGACCGCAGCGTTGGCTATCTCCACGAGCTGCGCCTGGTCTCCCCAGGTGATATACACAGTCAAGATGCGATGCACCCTATCCGCTCCCAGTGAACCTCGAATGGCTCCAGCGGGGATGTCAAGGCCGCTATTGGCCAACTCCTCACTAACCAGCCTGGCAAATGCCTCGCTTCGCACGATCTCCGTGAGCTCGTCAACCAGGTACTCCGAAGCCAGCCAGGTATAGTAGCGGTCGTAGGTATAGTAGTCGGCGCTCCTTTGCTCAGGCGCTAAGCCGACGGTAAAGCGGATAGAGGTTTGATAGAAGGCAGGACGTTCTGGTCGAAAGGCCAAACTGGCAATCAATACAACGGCTGCCAGGACTACGACAATCCAAAGCCTTTTGTAGACGATCCTCCAGTACTGACGAAGTTCCATGACAGCCTCCTGAGTGGGTAACGAGTTAACGAGTGATGAGGTAATGAGGAATGAGTGACGAGGTTGTCCCATTGACTCGTTGCCTCATTGCCTCATTGCCTCGTTCCTTGTTTCCGATGCTCCGCAACCTTCTCTTCGACAAACGCGCTCAGCCGCTCCTTGAACACCTGCTTGTCAAATCGCTCGGCGTTACGGCGGATGGCGACTGGATCGTAGCTCGTCTCGTCGAATTCTTTGATCACTTCGATCAGGGCCTCAGGCGTTTGCTCGTGAAAGAAGGCCCCTGTGACTCCTTCCTTCACCGTATCCAGGGCGCCGCCGACGGCGTAGGCGATGACAGGCCGCCCCGCAGCCTGGGCCTCCACAGGGGCGATGCAGAAGTCCTCCTGGCCGGGCAGGACAAAAGCCCGACAGCGGGCGAAGTAGTCGCCGACCTCCCCATCGGGTACGTGACCCAAGAATTTGACATTGTCTTTAGCCAGGGCCTGCAGGCTATCCCGATCCCGTCCATCCCCGATGATCACCAGAGGCAGCCCCAGTTCGTTGAAAGCCCGCACAGCAAGGTCAATGCGTTTGTAGGGAATCAGGCGGGAGACAATGAGAAAATAGTCGTCTTGAGAGTCGCTGGGAGTGAATTTCCCCGTATCTACTGGCGGATAGATGATGGCGGAATCATGGCGATAGTATTTAGCGATGCGCCGCTGGATCGTCCGGGAGATGGCGACGAAATGATCTACCCGATCAGCGGCAGCCCGGTCCCAAACTCGTAAGTAGTTCAAAAAGGGCGGCAGAGCCCGGCGAGCTAATCTGCTCAGCCTCTCGCGCTGGGCATAGGCGGCGTAATCCCAGAGGAAGCGGGTGGGGGTCAGGCAATAGCAAATGTGCAGCGTATTGGGCGAGGTGATCACGCCGTGGCAGAAGCCACTCTTGTTGCTGATGACCAGGTCGTAGCCGGTGAAATCGAAGCTCTCGAAGGCGAACGGATAGAGGGGGAGAAAGGGCTGGTGATGTCTCTTGACCAAGGGCAGCCTGTCCATGAACGAGGTGCGGATGTCCCAGGAGCGATATGCCTGGGGCATGGCCTGAGACCAGTACATGGAAGTGTATATTGGGGACTGGGGAATCATCTCCACCAGGGCCTCCAGAACCACCTCCGCTCCCCCCCTTTGATTGAGCCAATCGTGCACAATGGCCACTCTCAAAACCGATCTCCTCGCCCCCTCATGTCGGGATAAGTATACCAGAAATGAGAAAAATAAACAAGGAAAACACTTTTTCAGGTAGGTCGGCAGGTGAAGGTATCATGTGCTTATCGAAGGAGCCCCAACGAGCGCACTTCAACAGACGCAGGACGCTTTTAAGGTTTGACAAGCCTACAGAGGCGTGATACAATAACTCACAAAGCGGGTCACTTCGGGGCCTCTGGCTGACATTCTACTCCTGATCTTGCCGAAGGGTAAGGACACCTTACTGAACCAAATCACGAGGGAGAGGAGGTGAAAGTGATGGACAGAAGAAAACTGAGACTGGTGGTGATAGCCTTCGTGCTTGCTGCCATGATAACGTTGGCCTTCAGTTCAGTGGCTTCGGCTGGGCCACCGTCCGGAGGGTATTGGTATCAGGTGCAATCTGGGGACACCTGGTATGGGGTTTCCCGTAAGACAGGCATCAGCTACTCTACACTGTGGAACGCCAACCCGGCTCACCACCATTGGAACAACTGGCTGTACGCTGGCCACTGGCTGTGGATCCCGTATCCCCCTGCGCCGACAGGGTATTGGTATCAGGTGCAATCTGGGGATACCTGGTACGGGCTCGCCCGGAAAACAGGCTATAGCTGGTGGACGCTGTGGAACGCCAACCCGGCTCACCACCATTGGAACAACTGGCTGTACGCTGGCCATTGGCTTTGGATTCCCTAACAGAGGGAATCCTCCACCTGAGCAGTCCTACCAGCCCGGACCATCTCTGTGTCAGCCAGAGGTTGGTTATCATTTTATGATGGCCTGTGCTTTTTCAAGGCGTGATACCACATCTCATAAAACAATCGCGAGGAGGGAGTGCAATGATGGACAGAAGAAGACTGAAGCTGGTGGTGGCCTTCATGCTGGCTGTTATGATGGCTTTGGCTCTAACGTCAGTGGCTTCGGCTGGGCCACCATTGTCTGGGGGAGGCTATTGGTATCAAGTGAAGCACGGGGATACCTGGACCAACCTCTCCCAGAGAACAGGGGTTAGCTTCCAAAGACTGTGGGACGCTAACCCGAGTCACCACCATCGGAACAACTGGGTGTTCTATGGGCACTGGCTGTGGATTCCGTCCTCCTCTGAGCCTGCCCCCCAGCCTGCGGGAGGGTATTGGTATCAGGTAGTGCACGGCGATACCTGGTATGGGCTCTCCCGTAAAACGGGCGTTAGCTTCCAGAGGCTATGGAATGCTAATCCGGCTCACCATCACATCAACAACTGGCTGTACTACGGACACTGGCTGTGGATTCCCAACTGAGAGAATCCCCCACCTGTCGTGCCACACCCGGTTGACGTGCCTGCGTCAGAATAACATCCCCAGCAAAAAAGCCAGGGCCAAAGCCCTGGCTTTGCTTTACCTTAGTTCAATGGGCTTCGAGAGCACGGCTACCAACAGCCTGACAGCGTTTAGCACGTCGTTGTGATCTACCATCTCTGAAGGCGTGTGCACGTAGCGGCAGGGGATGGAAAGACAGCCAGCCGGCACGCCATCCCGCGAAACCTGGATGGCCATGGCATCGGTGGTTCCTCCCACCAGGAC
>CAZQDO010000078.1:0-15460 GCA_964592085.1 uncultured Anaerolineae bacterium
GCAAGGGAGGTGTCACTCCGTTAACTTCAGGTTGGGGATCACGTCCAGGTCCCAGCCAGAGCGATAGCCGGCCTGGTAGCGAAAGTAAGCGGTGCCAGCGACCATGGCCGCGTTATCGGTGCACAGGGGTATGGGCGGACAGAGAACAGATAAGTCGGACCTGTCGGCCATCTCCTGGCGCAGCAGCTTGTTGGCAGCTACCCCTCCAGATAAGATGATCTGCTCGGCGCCATGCTCCTCGGCCGCTCGCCTGGTCTTCTCCACCAGCACGTCTACCACGGCCAGTTGAAAACAGGCAGCCAGGTCAACCACGGGCAATTGGCGCTTGCCCTGAGCAGAGTCGAAGGGTTCATGCGCCTTCACGATGCGCAGCACCGCCGTCTTGAGCCCGCTGAAACTGAAATCGTAGCTATTCCCTAGCCAGGCGCGGGGCAAATCGAAAGCGGTAGGATCACCATACTGAGCCGCCCGCTCAATGGCCGGCCCACCGGGGTAATCCAGCCCCAGCAGCCGTCCCACCTTGTCGAAGGCCTCGCCGGCTGCGTCATCGAGGGTGCTGCCCAATCGTTGGTATTGGCTGTGGTCACTCATGAGGATCAACTCCGTGTGGCCACCGGAAACCACCAGACAGAGCACGGGGAATGTGATGCTTTCCTCCCTCCCCAGCCAATTGGCGTAGATGTGGGCCTCAATGTGATTGATGCCCAGCAGAGGCAGCCCACAGCCCAGGGCGATTCCCTTGGCGGCATTGACGCCCACCAGGAGAGAACCCGCCAGACCAGGCCCGTAGGTCACAGCCACAGCCTCCAGGTCATCCCAGGACACGTCCGCCTCGGCCATAGCCTCCTCGACGACAGGGGTGATGGAGAGGATGTGTTGGCGAGAGGCCACTTCCGGAAAGACGCCCCCATAGCGGCGATGAAGTTCTATCTGAGAGGCGACAACGTTAGAGAGGATTCTCCATCCATCCTCCACCACCGCCGCCGCCGTCTCGTCGCACGATGTCTCAATGCCTAAAATCAGGGTCATAAATTGCTTTGTTTTATCGCCTCAATCAACGCCTCTTCCTCATCAGCTAAAACTGTGCACGGGTCGAGGAGGAAGAGGTCGTCCTCGATGCGCCCGATGATGGGGGGATCGCCGGCTCTCAGACGGCGCGCCAACTCGTCCGGGGAGTCCACCTGGATGGCTACCAGCCTGGTGGGCAGGGTCTCGCCCGGCAGGCTGCCGCCCCCCACAGTGGAGCGACCGTCCACCACCTCAGCGGTGATTCCTGCCGCTGCTAACTTCTCTGCCCAGGCTATCGCTCTCCTCTCGACGGCTTCAACGGGTGCGGCGATCATCTGCCAGACAGGAACCTTCTCTTCAGCCTCCCCCTTCAGATAGTGAAGCAGAGTGGCCTGCAAGCCGGCGATGGTGGTCTTGTCCACCCGCAGGGCCCGGGTCAACGGGTGGCGCTTCAACCGGGTGATGAGATCTCCTCGTCCGACGATGATGCCCGCCTGCGGTCCCCCCAGGAGCTTATCGCCGCTGGCTGAGACCAATGCCACTCCCTGGCCGACGCTTTCCTGGAAGGTCAGCTCATGGGCCAGGCGATAGACCGAGGTGTCTAGGAGGGCCCCGCTTCCCAGGTCGTCCACTACTGGCAAGCCCTTCTTCTCCCCAAGCTCCACCAACTGGCCCAAAGTCGGTTCATGGACGAAGCCAGTCAGACGGAAGTTGCTGCGGTGGACGCTCATGAGGAGAGCCGTCTCCTCGGTGATGGCCTCCTCGTAATCCCAGATGTAGGTGCGATTGGTGGTGCCAACTTCCACCAGGCGCGCCCCGCTCTGGCGCATCACCGCCGGCATACGAAAGCCCCCACCGATCTCCACCAGATGCCCGCGGGAGACGATGGCCTCTTTGCCCTGGGCCAGGGTCGTGAGGATCAGCAGAACCGCTGCGGCGTTATTATTGACTATCAGTGCAGCCTCGGCCCCCGTCAGCCGACAGAGAAGCTCCTCAGCATGGACGTAGCGGGAGCCACGCCGCCCGGCTTCCAGATCGTACTCCAGGTTGGTATAACCTCGCGCTGCCAACTCCATTGCGGCCCGCGCCTCCGCGCTTAGTGGAGCCCGGCCAAGATTGGTGTGGATGATCACTCCGGTGGCGTTAATCACCGGGCACAGAGTGGGTCGCGACCGAGCTTCCAGATTGACCCTGGTCATCTCGACCAACTCATCCATCGAAGGGCAGTCCTGGCCGGCCAGGATGGCTTGCCGAGCGATGTCCAGGGCCTGGCGGATAGCCTCTACGGTCAAGTCGTGCCCGTATTCTTCGGCCAGAGTTTGGATTGTATCCTCCTGCAACAGCCTATCCACGCTAGGCAGCTTTCTCAGCTCTTCTTGCATTCTACTTTTCCCTCAAATGTCCGTCCAGCGATATCGCTTCAAGTCCAGGCGCCCATCCTCGTTGAAGACGATCCCTTCGTCCTCCAAAAGCTCTCGCTGGATGTTCCGCCCACCGATGGTGTGGCGAGTGCTGATCCCACCCGAGCCATTGACCACCCGATGCCAGGGTATGTCCAGCCACTCAGGCATGCTGTGCAGGGCCCACCCCACGGTGCGGGCCTGCCGTGGATCACCCAGGGCGGCGGCAATCTGCCCGTAGGTGATGACCTTGCCCCTGGGTATTCGGGCGACGATCTCGTAGACTCGCTGGAAGAATTCACTCTCGGCCACGCCAGTGTCTCCTCAGTATCAAGATCTCGATGGAAACAAGCACGACCAGCAAAAGCAAGGCAGCGGGCCAAGTCAGGAAACGGATCATGCGCAGCCAGGCGCAGAGCACCAGAAACAGGGCTGTCAGGCCGCTCTGTCGGATGGCGCGGATGCCAGCCTGATCGCTCTTGGACCCGGCGAAGCGATGATTGAGGTAGAAGGCGACGGGAACGAAGGTGGCCATCAGGGCCACGAGAAGCAGAAGGAAAAAAACGATCTGTGTCAAGCTCCCAGGACTGGTGTAGCTCACCAGAAAACCCAGGCACGCCCAGCTCAGAACGGCCACCAAAATCGATCCCAGAATCGTACCCTTTCCCATCAACGTCCTCCATCTGTTCACCAATTATACCCCAAAACGCATTTTCTGGCTAGAATGAGCCAGCCTCATGGTCTTGCCTCTGTGTTCCCTCTGGACAAGGGATGAAATGTCGGCTCTGCAATTTGGCATTTTGGGGTTTATGTGGTATAATCCTGGTGGATGGGCGGTTAGCTCAGTTGGCTAGAGTGCCACGTTGACATCGTGGAGGTCACTGGTTCGAGTCCAGTACCGCCCACTGGAAGCAGGATGCGAAAAGCTAAATGAAAGGAATTCCAGAGCAGCCGGTAAGCGAAGTCGAGTATGTTGTTGAATTGTCTCCTGGCAACAGAGTGAGGGAACGGTTTGTAAAGCACAAAGGCAAAATCCTGGAATTCATCGTCCAATTTGAGGCCTGGATGGAAGGAAAGTGGCAACCTATTGTAAGGTATGACACAGCTCACGGATTTGCGCACAGAGATGAATTGCACCCGAATGGGACAGAGACAAAGATTCCTCTGTATTTCCCAAGTTACAATGATGCCTTAACGTTTGCTGAGCATGATATCAACATGAATTGGAAATGGTATGAGGCGAGGTATAAAACGTGGAAGAAGGGATGAGCAACGATCAGACATTTGAGAAAAATGTTAGTCTGAATACTGAATTCACACGATATGCACTTGAACATCCGGATATTTTAGACCAGATACCAAACGGCGCAAGACTCGTCTTCTTGCCTGAAGATGATCCGGAGCTGTGTCAGATAAATCTTGAGATGGCAAGGGCGCATCCAGATGGAGATAGGCCCATAGCCTACGTAAGGATGAAGAAAGTGCCTCAGGTTAAAACGGTGATGATCACCATTCCTGAGGTAGAGACTATGTCAGGATATAGCGAACAAGTTCAAAAGCGATGACCAGGACGAGTACTTGAGGACAGGGCTCCAGGGAGGAGAGGTCACCGACTGCAAGCCTCTCCAGCACCGAACTCAAGGAAAACCACCTGCGAGCTGGGCCCTGGAAACGGTCAACGGATACGGAACGGATAAACGGATTCGTTGCCCAGAGTAAAGAGCCACGGGGGCGCCCGTTAGCAGCCAGATGAGGACAGCGGGTTATAGAAATACGCGGATTCTTTCCGCCGAATTCGTTTGTTTCCAAATCCGTTGTTGAAGTTGGGTGGAACCGCGTGAGCAAACCTCTCGCCCCAAGGGTGAGGGGTTTTTTGTTTGGGGGCTTCTAAGAGATTACTTCGGGAGGTGATCGAGATGACCGAAGATGACACTGGCACTGTGATGCCGTTCGATTTTACCAACCATTCGATTGTTAAAGAGGAGGAAGACTATCATGGCTGAGAAACAAGCCGAAGAACAAGAAGAATATGATCTGGAAAGGCTGCGCCATTCCACATCCCACGTCATGGCCGAGGCGGTGCTTTCCATGTTCCCTGAGGCCAAGCTGGGCATCGGGCCGCCCATTGAGGAAGGCTTCTACTACGACTTCGACCTGCCCCGCTCTCTGACGCCGGAGGACCTGGGGGAGATCGAGTCTCGCATGAGGGAGAGCATCAAAGCCCACAAGCCGTTTGTACGCCGCGAGCTATCCCGACAGGAGGCAGAGGAGATCCTGGCCGACCAGCCCTACAAGCTGGAACTCATCAAGGGTATGGAGGAAGGAGAGATCATCTCCACATACTCCCACGATGGCTTTACCGATCTGTGCAGGGGGCCTCACGTGGACAACACGGGCCAGATCAACCCCGATGCTTTCAAGCTGCTGAGTATCGCCGGGGCCTACTGGCGGGGCGACGAGCAGCGGCCCATGTTGCAACGTATCTACGGCACGGTCTGGGCCACTCAGGAGGAGCTGGAGGCCTACCTGCAAAAGCTGGAAGAGATCGAGAAGCGCGATCACCGCAGGCTGGGCCGGGAGCTGGACCTGTTCAGCATCCACGAGGCGAGTGGCCCGGGCCTGGTACACTGGCACCCCAAGGGGGCGCGCATTCGCACGATTATCGAGGACTTCTGGCGACAGGAGCATTACAAGGCCGGATACGAGATCGTCTACACGCCTCACATCGGCAAGGCAGCGCTATGGCAGGCGAGTGGGCACCTGGATTTCTACCAGGAGAACATGTACTCGCCGATGGATATTGAGGGCCTGGAGTACTTCATCAAGCCCATGAACTGCCCCTTTCACATCATGATCTACAAGACCAAGACGCGCAGTTACCGCGAACTGCCCCTGCGCTTGGCAGAGCTGGGCACGGTCTACCGCTATGAGCGAAGTGGCGTCCTGCATGGGCTGATGCGGGTGCGAGGCTTCACCCAGGATGACGCTCACATCATCTGCACGCCGGACCAGATCGAGGACGAGATCCTGGGCGTCCTAGACCTGACCTCACATATCCTGGGAGCCTTCGGTTTCCGGGAGTACGAAATCGCCCTCTCAGTGCGCGACCCGGAGCACAAGGAGAAGTACATCGGTGATGATGCCACGTGGGAAAAAGCAGAGGGGTCGCTGGTCAAGGCGTTGGAAAAGCGGGGGCTTCCGTATAAGCGGATGGAGGGTGAAGCCGTCTTCTACGGGCCGAAGATTGACGTCCACATCAAAGATGCTATAGGGCGTCTGTGGCAGTGCACGACCATTCAGTTTGACTTCAACGTTCCGGAGCGCTTCGATATGACCTACGTGGGACCGGATGGCCAAGAGCATCGCCCCTACATGGTTCACCGAACGCTTCTGGGCTCCATGGAGCGCTTCTTCGGCGTTCTCATTGAGCATTACAGCGGGGCCTTCCCGGTGTGGCTGTCACCGGTGCAAGCTCGCCTCATCCCCATCGCCGACCGCCATAACGACTACGCCTACCAGGTTCTAGAACAACTAAAGGAGGCGGGCTTGCGCGTCGAGGTGGATGATTCCAACGAGCGCATGAGGGCCAAGATCCGCCAGGCTCAACTGGAGAAGATATCCTACATGCTGGTTGTCGGGGACCGGGAAATGGCGGAGGGGACGGTTTCTCTGCGCTTGCGCACCGAGGAGGATCTGGGGCCACGCACGGTGGCAGACTTCGTCGAGATGGCTCAGCAGGCCATCGCTGAGAAGCGCGACATCTAGCTTGCTGTCGCCAGCACCCTGAGCGGAGTGCAGACGCAAGCCTGCTCACGCACGGGGCGGACTTGCGTCCGCACTCCCCTAAATCGAACAACCAGGCTGACTGGCGCCGGCTTGACGGCAGGTCAATTTGACTTCTCTGCCTAAATGTGTTATATTGTTGGGCAGTTGGTTGATTAGTTCAGGGGCCTGTCTGTCCTTGGGCCAATTGACCACCAGCTATTGAGCCGACTGATCATTTAGACTAATTCGTGAGGTGAGAGTATCAGCGCGAAGAGGAATCCACGATACCAGAGTACCAGCGCGAAGAGGAATCGCATTAACAAGGCCATCAGAGCCCAAGAGGTTCGGCTGATTGATGAGAACGGTCAGCAGGTGGGCATTGTGCCCTTTCGAGATGCTCTGGAGGCTGCTCAGACTCGTGACCTGGACCTGGTCGAGGTAGCTCCCAACGCCAATCCACCCGTTTGCCGGCTGATGGATTACGGCAAATTCCTGTACGAGCAGGCTAAGAGGGAGAAGAAGGCCAGAAAAGCTCAGAAGTCGGAGGTCAAAGAAATCCGACTGCGTCCCAAGACCGGCGACCACGACGTGGCCTTCAAAGTCAGGGACGCCCGCCGTTTCCTCAACGATGGCCTTAAGGTCAAGGTGCGGGTCCGCTTTCGCGGGCGCGAAATCACCTACCCTGAGATCGGGCGGGAGATGCTGAACAGAATCGCGCAGGAATTGGGGGACGTTTCTAGCATCGAGCAGTCACCTCGTATGGAAGGGCGCAGTATGCTCATGATCCTGAGTCCTAATAAATAGCCGGAGGTCGTTCATTGCCTAAGATCAAAACTCACAAGTCTACAGCTAAAAGGTTTAAGTACAGCAAACGTGGCAAGCTTTTGCGCACCAGGCAGGGCAGGAGCCATTTGCGTCGTAAGAAGTCGAAGCGCGCCAAGCGCATGCTCGGCGAGATGCACGAGGTCACGACGCGGGGGGACATCAAGCGCGTTGAGAAGCTGGCGCCGTATCTCAAGAAGAATCGCTAGAGGAGGGTTTGAAACTTGTCAAGGGTCAAAGGAGGGCCAAGAGCCCGTAAGCGTCATAAGAAAGTGCTCAGGCTCACGAAGGGTCAGTGGGGAACCAAGCACACCTTGTTCCGTCGTGCCAACGAGGCCATGTTGAAATCGCTGTCCTATGCTTATCGAGATCGCCGTAATCGCAGGCGCGATATGAGAAGGCTTTGGATCACTCGCATCAATGCTGCAGCCCGGCAGGGTGGGCTATCATACAGTCGTTTCATGTACGGTCTCAAGCAAGCAGGGGTAGAGATTGACCGCAAGATGCTGGCCGAGATGGCTGTCCAGGATGCTGGTGCCTTCGCCCAGTTGATCGAGGTAGCCAAAGCAGTGGATGAAGGATAGGGAAGAGAGCGTGGGGAGGAGAGATTAGACCTTTCAGGCTTTCGCAAGGAATTCATCGAATACTGATGGATCATCATGATCACTAGCACTGCTAGCGAGAAGGTCAAATACGTTCGCTCTCTCTACCGGCGGCGGGTCCGTTATCGTGAGAGGCGCTTCGTCATCGAGGGCGTCCGTTTGGTGGAGGAGGCGTTGAGAGCGGGGATCGTGCCCGCTCTTGTCTTTTATGACGAGGGGATGGATGCCGTCCCAGGTGGCCGTGAGTTGTTGGCAGAGATACAGGAAGAGGACTCTCCCGCTTTTGCGGTGAGCGAGAGAGTGATGAAAGCCCTGGCCGACACCGTCTCACCCCAGGGCATATTGGCTGTGGTGCCCTTCGTCGAACTGGTCCCGCCTGCTGGTCCCTCGCTAGCTTTGATTGTGGACGAACTGCGCGATCCGGGCAACCTGGGGGCCATCCTTCGCTCGGCTGACGCTGCGGGAGTGGAGCAGATGATCCTGACTCCTAAGACAGTGGACCCGTACAACCCCAAGGTAGTGCGAGGAGCGATGGGCGCGCACTTTCGACTGCCCATCGCGGCCCTGGGTTGGCCGGAGATCGCCGAGACCCTGGCTGGCGTCCATGTTCTATTGGCCGATGCGCGAGCGGAGCTGGCTTACCACGAAGCAGACTGGACGCAGCCCTCGGCTCTGATCATCGGTGGTGAGGCCCACGGAGCCAGCCGGGAGGCGAGGGAGTTGGCTGCGGCCACGATCGCCATCCCCATGTACGGCGGGGCGGAGTCTCTGAACGCCGCTATGGCCGCCAGCGTGATTCTCTTCGAGGCGGCGCGACAACGACGGGGAGAACAAGGATCAGCAGGATTTACGGATCGCTGGGCACGCAGCCGATCCGTGAATCCTGCGAATCGGTGTTCTGATCAACAGGTAAAACAGCTATGAGCCGTATCTATATCTCTCTGGATTTGGAAACGACAGGGTTGAACCCCGAACGCGATGCCATCACCGAGATCGGGGTGGTGAAGTTTCGCGATGAGCAAGTCCTGGAGACGTGGTCCAGCCTGGTCAACCCCCAGCGACCTATCCCTTACCGAATCCAACAGTTGACGGGCATCACTCAAGAAGAAGTGGATGCTGCCCCTTCCCTCTCCTCGGTGATCGGGACCCTGTTGAGATTGATTAAGGACTACCCCATCGTTGGCCACAGTGTGTCTTTTGACCTGGGCTTTCTCAATCATCAGGGCCTTTTTCTGAATAATCGAACCATTGACACCTTCGAGCTGGCCAGCATCCTCTTGCCCCACGTCGCCCGCTACAGCCTGGGGAAGCTGGCCGAAGCTTTGAACATCCGCTTTCCCACTCGACACCGCGCCCTGGAAGACGCAATGGCCACCAAGGACCTCTTCCTGGCCCTGGTGGAACAGGCATCAATGCTAGACATGAGCGTCATCCAGGAGATCGACCACCTGGCCACGCGGATAGACTGGCCCCTCCGCCAGGTCTTCCGCGATCTTGAGCGCACCAAGGCCCGCTCAGCTTTCGTGGGTAGCATCGGTCAGCAATTGCTGGCCAAGGGAGCCCTGGATGGCAAGGGCTCGCTGAGCCTCCTCACCAGGGAAGACGGTCGTCCCCTGAAGCCATCGCCGGAGCGAAAGCCCCTGGACGAGAATGGTCTGGCAGCCATGCTGGAGGAGGGTGGCCTCTTCGCCCAGGATTTCCCCGGCTACGAGTATCGTCCCCAACAAGTGGAGATGTTGAGGGTCGTGGCCAGGGCCTTCAACGAGAGCCAACACCTGCTGGTGGAAGCGGGCACGGGCACGGGCAAGTCTATCGCCTACCTCTTGCCCGCCGCCTCCCTCGCCGCCCAGAACGGGGAGCGGGTGGTCATCTCCACCAACACCATCAACTTGCAGGATCAGCTCTATGGCAAAGACATCCCCGACCTGCAACGCATCCTGCCTTTTGAGTTCAAGGCAACCCTCCTCAAGGGGCGCAGTAACTACATCTGTCTGCGTCGGCTGGCCGCTTTTCGTCGCAGCGGACCTTCCTCGACTGAGGAGATGCGGCTGCTGGCCAAGATCCTGGTCTGGCTGCCCAGTACCATGACGGGCGACCAGGCCGAGCTCTTCCTGCCCGATTACAAAGAACAGGCCCTCTGGAGCCGGGTCTGCGCCGACGCCGAGACCTGTCTGGCCGATCGGTGTCCCTATCGTGAAAAAGACAAGTGCTTCTTCTACGGAGCCCGCCGGGATGCGGAGCGGGCCCACCTCATCGTGGTCAACCATGCCCTGCTCATGTCCGACGTAGCCGTTGAGAACCGCGTCCTGCCCGACTACCGCTACCTCATCGTAGACGAGGCCCACCACCTGGAGGCAAGCACCACCCGCCAACTGAGTTTCGTCGTGAAGCGGAAGCAGATGGAGCGGCTGCTGAATGAGCTGAGTCAAAACGTGGGTAAAGGGCAGGCGGTGGGGTTCCTGGCCACCCTCTTGACCCGCTACCATGGCAAGGTGTCGAAAGGCGTCGAAGAAAAACTGAGACGCCAAGTCAATAGTCTGCAAGGGGAGGTAGAGGCCGCCCGACGGCTCCTCTATCAGTTTTTCAACAGGCTGAACGCTTTCCTGGAGGAACACAGCGAAAGCAAGGGGCCGTATAACCAGGTGATCCGCCTGACGGGGGGCATCCGCGTGCAGCCTGCCTGGGCCAACGTGGAGATCTCCTGGGACAACCTGGCCCGGCACCTGCTCAGCATCGGTGAGGGGCTGGAACGCCTGTCCAGCAGGTTGGATGATGGGCCAGGGTTCCTGGCCGAAAGCATTTCAGAGCAAGAAGATCTGTCACAAGAATTCCTCAGCTACATCAGCCGTACCCGTGAGCTTTACGAACAGATGAACGCCCTCATCGTCCAGCCGTCATCGGCGGGCATTTATTGGGCCGAGGTCAGCGCCAGGAATGGGGAGATCTCCCTGCACGCTGCCCCGCTCCACGTAGGGCCTTTGGTGCAAAAGCATCTCTTTATGCCCAAGGAGTGCGTCATCCTCACTTCGGCCACCCTGCGCACCGAGGGCGAGTTCGATTTCATGCGGGAACGGCTGAGCGCGTGGGAGGTGGAGGAAGCCGCCGTTGGCTCCCCCTTCGACTATGCTAACTCCACCCTTCTCTACCTGCCCACCGACATCCCTGAGCCTTACCAGCCCTATTACCAGAGAACCGTAGAGCAGGCCCTCATTGATCTCTGCCGCGCCACTGGCGGGCGGACCCTGGCGCTCTTCACTTCTTACAGCCAACTGCGGAACACCTCCAAGGCTATCTCCCGCCCCCTGGCCGAGGATGAGATCGTGGTCTACACCCAGGGCGGTGGCTCTTCCCGCGCACAGCTCCTGGAAAACTTCCGCACCACTCCACGCTCCGTGCTGTTGGGAACTCGCAGCTTCTGGGAGGGCATTGACGTGATGGGCGAGGCCCTGAGTTGTCTGGTCATCGCCAGGATGCCCTTCTCCGTGCCCAGCGACCCGGTCTTCGCTGCTCGCAGTGAGACCTTCGATGAGCCTTTCACGCAGTACGCTCTGCCGGAGGCCATCCTGCGCCTTCGCCAGGGCTTCGGCCGGCTCATCAGGAGCAAGACCGACCGTGGCGTAGTGGTGATCCTGGATAAGCGTATCCAGACTAAATCTTATGGCCGGGCTTTTCTCGACTCCTTGCCTGCCTGCACCGTGCGGCGTGGCCCCCTGGCTGGGCTACCCACCGCGGCCACTCGTTGGATTGATGAGAAAGGGACGCAGCAGCAGAGCCTGTTCTGATTTGACAGTGAGTAAGGGTGTGTTTATAATCAGTTGAGAGGCCGCATCATGAGACTCACGTATGATCCTCGCTATAACATCGCCTACGTTCGTTTTCAAGAGAAGCAAGTCGAAGTGGAGACAATTCGGATCAGTGATGAATTAGTAGTGAATATGGCTCCTGATGGAACGGTCTACGGCATTGAGTTGTTAAATGCGAACGAGCAACTGTGGCGTGAGGACACGGGCCGACTTTTGGTTATCAATGAGGCCACAGGAGAGCGTGTCGAATTGCCGCTTGCAGTGGCCTGAGTGAGTTGATCGGTCGGTAGAGGCAAGATATGCACATTGTATATCCAGACAGAGAGAACTTTAGCCGGATGCTGAAAGGGGCAGATGATAATTCTCTCAACTTCATCGTGGTCGTCACTGCCGCCTTCAATCTGGTCAATACTGATAGCCTCAAAGCGTGCTTAAATGAATGCGTGCGGGTGCTGAAGCATGGAGGATTGCTTTTCGTGCAGGGGCGTCCCGATTACTTGCCGGAGTTGGGCGTTTATCTCGACCAGCGTCTAAACTTCAAATACTGGATTGCGATTGAGTCCATAGCACAGCACGGAGATCATGGCTTGCCGTCAGTGCACGCGGCCGTCCTTCTGTTTACCAAAGGCAACGAACGTTTCAATGTGAAGCGAACGCGCTTTCCCCACCAACATTGCGCTTTCTGCAACAGGACGCTCAAAGATTGGGGCGGCAAGGCACATTTGATGCATCCTGATGGCTACGTGATCTCCGACGTGTGGAAAGATCTGCCACTGGCAGACAACTACACCCAAATCTCCGCTCCCGTCCTCGACACCATCCTGCGGATGTTGGACTTTGAGCTCCCCGAAGCAAAGAAAGCCAACTTATTTCAGCAACCCGACATCCAGATGCCCGCCGGTGAGATCAGGGGCGTAATCGGTCCCAAAGAAGGCATCGCTGCTGGTAGAGCTGTGTTAGAGCCGCCTGTGCAGTACCGGTTGCCTGGTTTCCTGGAACCTGATGTGAGATACAGCCCCGTCGTCAACGAGGTGGGGGACAGGATGTTCGATGTCGTTCATCACGGCGATGCAGTGAGGATTCTCCAGCAGTATCCCGACAACTCCATAGACCTCGTTTTCGCCGACCCGCCATACAATCTCGATAAAGCCTACCATGTCTATGATGATGAACGGGCGGACGAAGAATACGTCAAATGGTGCAATGCCTGGTTGCGGGAATACGTGCGGATATTGAAACCCACCGGTTCGCTGTACGTCCTGAATCTGCCGCACTGGACGATGTATCACGCTGCCTTTCTCAATCAACACCTCTATTTTCAGAATTGGATTGTCTGGGACGCGATGTCCGAACCACGGGGTAAGCTGATGCCGGCTCACTATGGTTTGCTGTTCTACACCAAGCACCCAACAAACTTCACTTTCAACTACGATGAAGTGGGGCAGTTGGATGCCCGTTACTACTGTCTGCGTGCCTCATGTATCCGCAAGCGCAAGGCGGCCGGCGTTGATGACAAGACGCCGCTCACTGACATCTGGTGGGACATCCACCGCATCAAGCATCGCCGTGACCGGGACTATCATCCTTGCCAATTGCCCGATGCATTGATGGAGCGCATTATCCGCCTTTCCACCAGCGAAGGTGCCATTGTGCTCGATGCGCTCTGTGGGGCAGGCACGACCCCTGTTGTGGCGGCCAAGTTAGGAAGACGCTACGTGGCCATTGACATTGACGAGAACTACGTGCGGATGACGAGGGAGAAAATCGCCGAGGTGGAGCGCAAAGGCTACGTAGAACGCCAGAGTATACACAAGCCACAGCGAAAGTATACCAAAAAAGAGCTGCAACTGGAATTGCGCGACTTAGCGGCGAAGTTGGGCCGTTTGCCAACGCCCGAAGATGCGAAAGAAATGAGCAGCTATGACTTGGAAGTGTTCTTCGATATGTTTCCAACGTGGGGCAAGGCACTAAAAGCCGCCAAGCTAGAGGTGCAATCATGACAGAGGCACGCAAGATATCGTTTCAGGAAGCGTGGGATAGTTCAGTGGTGTTTTTTGTGGACGAGGGACTTGAGCGAGAGATCGAGGCCAAAGTTGAGGCTTTGCTACTAACAGCGGAGAATCATCGCGTGTCGGAAACGGCAGGAATCAATGTGGCTGACATAGCCGATTTTCTCGGTCAGAAGGATAACGCCCTGGATGTGATCCTGAAAGACATAGGGCTGTCTGAAGAGAAGTTCAAGCGCATCGTCTCGTTATTGCGAAAGTTGGGTCGCATCTCAGGCGGTTTCGACAGTGAGTGGGGCACAAGCAAGATCAAAAGCAAGGTCGCGCATGAACCAGATTTTGCGCGCATGATCGCGGAACTGCTGATTGACGGGAAAAGAGATAGAGAGTTGGAGCAACACATTCCCCGCTACTATCTGGATATGCTGAATTATCGTGAAATCCAGG
Source organism: uncultured Anaerolineae bacterium (assembly GCA_964592085.1). GTDB lineage: Bacteria > Chloroflexota > Anaerolineae > VGOG01 > VGOG01 > CAZQDO01. The sequence goes on from CAZQDO010000078.1 coordinate 13,854, forward strand.
GCGGTTCTCAGGCTGCCAGGCGTGTGCGCTACAAAGAGGCTTTGATCGGCACCTATGGAGCTCAGAAGGGACACAGGGTGGAAGATAACATACGGGAGATACTGGACGAAATCGAGGCGAAGTATGGCATAGGTTATGATCGGGGACGATCCAGGGTTATCGAGACGGACATTGATTTTGCTGTGCCCAACACTGATGATCCCTGGGTAATCATCATGAGTTCCTTCCAGGAAACGACGAGCAGTGGCCAAACAACGAAAGCCAAGGACATGCTCTCCGCTTATGAACGGGTCTGTCGCCTAAACAGCCGTTATGGAGAAGACAGGGCCTTTGTGAACTTCACGGACGGTGGCGGTTGGCTGGCCAGAAAGCGTGATCTGGAACGATTGGTGGAGCACTGCCATTACTTCATTAACCTGCGACATCTGGACATGCTGGAAGCAATTGTGTTGCATCATGTACCTGAGAGGTATTTCAGCTAAAGCAGCTTATGTGGTTCTTGCTACTAGCGCCGTCTTGGCCCTCGCTCTCAGCGGATGTTCTCTTCAGCCTTCACCTCCACAAGAAGTGGTTGACCTCGTTACGATGAGGGTCGCTTCCTGGTGGTTTCCTCTGGAGATTTCAAATATCCAGATCAAGGGGGCCCATCCTGTTGAGATAACGGCTGTTGATCAGGCCAACGGGGTAGAAGAGGCTTGGTGCATCACCGTGACGCTGCTCATCAATCGGCGTCGTTGGGAACACGACGAGAGTTGGAAATGGGAAGATCAAGAGCAAGCTTGGCTCGCCACCAAGCAGCATGGCCAATGGATGGTAGAGTTCTGTGAACAGGGCTGCTAATGTAGGTTTGGAAAGAAGATGCAAAAAGCAAGGAGGAAGAAAGATACAACATGATATCAGCTAACGATCTACGTCGAGGGACGACCTTCGAGATGGACGAGGAACTCTATCAGGTAGTGGAGTACCAACATTCCTTCATCGGACGGGGCAGCGCCAACGTGCGGGTCAAATTGCGCAACCTGCGGACGGGGACAATCACCGACCGCACCTTCTCGCCCGATGACCGCATCAGTGATATCCGCCTGGAGCTGCGGGGAGTGCAGTACCTCTACAACGACGGCACTTTTTACTACTTTATGGACACTGAGACCTACGAACAGCCGGCCTTATCGGCAGAGATTCTGGGCAGCACCGTGGACTACCTGACCGAGAACATGACCCTGCAAATCTCGACCTATGATGGCGAACCGATAGACATCGTGCTGCCCATCACCGTTGAACTCGAGGTGGTCGAGGCTCCGCCGGGCTTCGCCGGCGACACAGCCACCGGCGCCACCAAACAGATCACTTTGGAGACGGGCCTCAAGGTCACTACCCCCCTCTTCGTCGAGCAGGGCGACACCATCCGTGTGGACACCCGCACGGGCCAATACCTCAGTCGCATCTAAAACCCCAGCGAGGGAATTCCACCAAACAAACCTCCGTGATGGGCGAAGGTCTCTGACCGAGCCCTTTCGCCTCGGGCAGAGATCGAGATGAGACCTCCACCAAAGCAAGCGGCGGCCCCTTGCAACTTCTGCAAAGGGCCGCCGTTTCTTCGCTATCTC
>CAZQDO010000079.1:0-15449 GCA_964592085.1 uncultured Anaerolineae bacterium
GAGCAAGTCCCGCTGGCTTGCTCACATCGCCGCCTTCGGTAGCTTCTTCGCCCTGGGTGTCATTTCGACTGTCACGGGACTGGCCATCGAGTTCCTGCACCCCATCTTCCATATCGAGCATCCCATCGTGCTCATGCTGATCAACTTCGATCATCCATTGATGGCTTTCACCAACGAGTTTCTGAATCTGGTCTTCCTGGCTGGCCTGGTTGCTATCTTCTACCGTCGCTTTGTGCTGAAGGATGCGCAGTTACGCACCATTGTCGCTGACAAAGTGGTGTTGGGCATCCTGTTCGCCATCGTCCTTACCGGCTATCCGCTGGAGGCCTTCCGCCTGCTGGCCGACGAGGTCACCAAGGGGCCGCTCCAGTCTACGGCGGCCTTCGGCTTCATCGGCTATCCACTGTCGCGTCTGATCAAGCCCCTCAACTGGCCCTGGGAGACGCTGCACTTCTGGACGTTTTTCCTTCACTTCGGGATCGTCACCCTCTTGATGTTCTACATGCCTTTCAGCAAGTTCTTCCACACGGTTATGAGTCCACTGGTTGTCGTCATCAACAGAGTCGCTCAGGAGAGGGCCCATGGCAAGGAATGAGATGCCCAGAGTTAACCCATCGCTGTTCAGCATCAAGCAGTTGCTAGAGCTAGAGGGGTGCACCCGCTGCGGGGAGTGCATCACGTGGTGCCCCACTTTCACTGAGAAAGAGCTGGACGAGATCACCCCGCTGGACAAGGTCCACACTCTGAAAGGCTTCATCAGGGGACAGTACGGTGGTTTCCTGGCCCGTCTGTTTGGTTATCATCCCCCAACTGAGGAGGGGGTCGCCCGCTGGTCGCGCGGCACCTACGACTGCACCCTTTGCGGCCGCTGTCGCGTGGTGTGCCCGGTGCACATTGACACCCGCCCGCTGTGGATCGCCATGCGCGAGCAGTTGGTGGAGCTGGATGAGTATCCGGAGTTGATGGACAACCTGCGCGACACCGTGACCGCCAACTATAACATCTCCGGCGACCCCAACGAGAACCGGCTGGGCTGGAGTGCCAACCTGGAGCACGTGCCGGAAGGTATGGAGCATCGGGTGGGGGCCGAGGTGGTATACTTCACGGGCTGTGTGGCCGCCTTCTATCCGATGGTCTACAGCGTGCCCCAGACCATGGTCCAGATCATGGAGAAGGCCGGCGTTGACTTCACTACCCTGGCCGGTGACGAATGGTGTTGCGGCTTCCCGTTGGTTATTGCCGGCATGGGGAAGTGGGCCACGGAGCTGATCCGCCACAACGTAGAGGCTGTGCGAACTCTGGGGGCCAAGAAACTGATGGCTGCCTGCCCCTCCTGCTTCCACACCTGGAAACACGACTATCCGCGCATCATCGGCGAGCCGCTGGGCTTCGAGGTGGTTCACGCCACTGAGTTACTGGCCGATCTAATCGAAGATGGCCGCATTGAGCTCAAGGGCTTCCCCGACCCGGTCACTTATCATGACCCTTGCGACCTGGGGCGGACCAGCGGGGTCTACGGCGCACCCCGGCAGATCATTCGCAGTGTGCCCGGCATTTCCTTCACCGAGATGGAAGACCACGGCGAGCGTTCGCTATGCTGTGGCGGGGGCGGCGACGTGGAGATGGCCGACCGTGAGCTGGCGGCGGCCGTGGCCCGGCGGCGCATGGAGCAGGCCCAGGCCACAGGGGCCAAGTGGATTGTGACCGCTTGCCAGCAGTGCAAGCGCACTCTGCTGACCGCTGCCCGTCGAGAGAAAATCCGCCTGCGGACGATAGATGCCAGCGAATTCGTTTGGCAGGCGATGGAGTCTTGATTGGAAATTGGAGGTTAGAAGTTGGATCGTTAGGCTTTCCAATCTCCAATTTCTAATCTCCAACCTCTAACTTCTAAAACAAAAGGAGCAGAAACATGAAAACTGACAAGTATGAATTCCCCGACGATCTCTATTACGACCAAGAGCACAACTGGGCGCGGGTAGAGGGTGACACGGTCACTCAGGGGCTGTCCGACTTCGGACAGGACCTGGCTGGCGAAATCGTCTACGCCGAGGTGCCTCGCGTGGGGCGCGATGTGGAGCAGGGTCAACCCTTCATGTCCATGGAGTCGGGCAAGTGGGTGGGTCGCATCAAGGCCATCGTCAGCGGCAAGATCGCTGAGGCCAACGAGGAGATCGAGTGGGAAAGCACCGTCATCAACGAGGACCCCTACGGCGAAGGCTGGCTGGTCAAGATTGAGGCCGCAGACCTGGGTGAGATGGCCAGCCTGATGCGCCCCTCCGATCCCGCCTTTGTAGAATTCATCGCCGCTGAGCGAGAAAAGTACGGCAAATAGGCCATGTCGCAAGGCCACCCTCATGAAACTATACAATCTGGGCCACGCGCCGTGGCTCGAATCGCAGCTCATCTACCACGCCCTGCCGCGCCTGGACATGGAGGGCCTGATTCTGGTGGCCCCCACTGAGCCCTACGTGTGCATTGGCTACCATCAGGACGTGACCCAGGAGGTAGACCTCGATTACTGCCGCGCTCACGACATCCCCATATTTCGGCGTGAGGTCGGTGGCGGAGCGGTCTACCTGGATGGCAACCAGCTTTTCTATCAGGTAATCTTGCATAAGGATAGCCCCCTGGCCTCGTCAGACAAGGGGGCTTTCTATCGTGCACTGTTGGAGCCGGTGGCTGAAACCTACCGTCAGATGGGCATCGCTGCCCACTACAGGCCCGTCAACGACATCATCACCGCCGAGGGGCGCAAGATCTCCGGCACCGGCGCGGCCGAGATCGGAGACTACCTGATCCTGGTGGGCAACGTCATCATGGACTTCGACTACGACACCATGGTCCGTGTCCTCCGTGTGCCCGACGAGAAGTACCGCGATAAGGTGTTCAAGAGCCTGCGCGAGAACCTGTCTACCATCAGGCGGGAGCTGGGAGTGGTGCCACCACTGGAGGAAATCTCTGCCGCTTTGGTGGCCAACTATGAGGCGGTGCTGGGGCCGCTGGAGAGGGCTGAGCTGCCGCCTGCTGTCTATGACAAGGTGGCGGAGCTGAAGCAGACGCACACCACCGACGAGTGGCTATACAAGCGGGGCAAAAAGCGCGAGGAATGGCAAGTGAAAATCGCCACCGGCGTGGAGGTGGCCCAGCGGGTGTACAAGGCTCCGGGCGGGCTGATCAGAGCCATCGTGGAGACCAGGGAGGGGCGCATCGCTGAGGTGTCCCTGAGCGGCGACTTCTTCTTCTACCCGGCTGATAAGTTGGAGGCTCTGGAGGCAGCCCTGGCTGGAGTGGAGCCGGGGGCGGTCGAGCGGGCCATCGCTGAGTTCTATCAGCGGGAGGGGATCGAGTCGCCAGGGGTAACGCCGTCCGACTTTGCCAGAGCGCTGACCGGTTAGGGGGCAGGAAGATGAACATCATCACCGCTACCTATGCGGGCGATGAACGGGCGGTGGTGGAATCCTCCGGGGGGCGGACCTTCGTCGTTGACCAGCGAGTCAACATCGGGCGGGTGGGAGCGAAGTTCTGTCCCGTCGAGCTGATCGCCGCGTCGCTGGGGGCCTGAATGGTGCTGACCATGGCCGCAGTTGCGGCTAACAAGGGCATGGTTCTCGATAAGCTGGAAGTCCAGGTGGAAACTCGCCTAGAAGAGGTTGGCCATCAGCAGAAAACCACCTTCGTCACTGCCATTGGCCTGGGCCTGGGCCTGACCGAGCGCGAAAGGAAGATTCTCTTCAACTCGGCCCGCCGCTGTGAGGTTCACAAGTTGCTGAGGGGCTCCATTGAGTTCAGGGAAACCATGGCCAGTGGTTACTGATCGGCCAATTGTCGCAACGCGAGCAATTCCCTGAATCCATTCTCGCCGTTGAAGGGGCCTACCACCGCCAGATTCAGCTTCTCCTTTGAGAGAAGTTTTTGTGCTACCTTCTGGACGCCGTCGGCGGTTGTGGTCTCGACTGCCTCTATTGCTTCCTCGTAAGTCAAAATCTCGGAGAAGAGGATCTCCTGGGAGCCAAACCAGAGAGCTACGCTAAGGCTGTCTTCCATGAAGAGCTGCAATTGCCCTTTCACGAAGTCCTTAGCTCTGGCCAAATCTTGAGGGGGTATCTCTTTTTTTCTGAGCTCGTCCCACTCCTCCAGAATGGCTTCGATAGTATCCCCAATGTGCTCTGGGTCAACGCTGGCGTCCACTCCAATCACTCCGGTGTCATACAGCGCGCTAAAGTAGGAGTTAACGCTATAGGCCAGGCCTCTCTTTTCCCTGATACCGCTGAAAAGTCGAGAGCTCATGCCCTCTCCCATCGCGGCGTTGAGCAGCCGCAGGTTGATGCAATCAGGATGATCCCGAGGGAGGCCCGGTACGCTCAGGCAGAGATAAGCCTGTTTGGTGTCTTTGTTATGAACGAGCACCCGGGGCTCGTTCTGGCTATCCTGGGCCGGCTGATACGTTGCTGTTTTTTCTCCTCTGGGCCAGTCCCCCAGAAAGGCATCTACCTGGTTTATTACCTCTTCGTGCTCGACATCGCCGGCCACGCTGACCACTGTGTTATTCGGTACGTAGTGGCTGTTCATGTAATCCAGCAGCTTGTCTCGATCCAGGTTGGCGATGCTCTCCATGCTGCCAGCGACATCGCGCCCCAGGGGGTGGTTTGGCCAGACCAACTGGTTGTTCAGGATATGAACCAAATCGTCTGGCGTATCCAGGGCTAGGTTGATTTCTTTGGCGATGATGCTTCGCTCCTGGTCAATATCCGACGGTTCGAACTTGGCGTGGCGGATCATGTCCCCCAGTACGTCAATGGCAGTATCCAGATGAGGCCGGGAGACCCTGGCCCAATAGGTACTCTCCTCCTGACCTGTACTGCCGTTGAAGAAGCCGCCGACGCGTTCGACAGCAACGGCGATTTCTTTGGCCGTGGATCGCCTCGTCGTGCCTTTGAAGAGCATGTGTTCGATGAAGTGGGATGCCCCACTCTGTTCATCCGATTCGTAACGGGAGCCTACGCCGATGAAGAAAGCGATACTCGCCGAGTGGGTGTGAGGTATGGTGGAAGTCAAGATACGCAAGCCGTTATCGAGTACCGTTCTTTGGTACATCTCGCCTATCCTCCTGTTACTTCGATCGCTATCTTTTGGCTGAAACGAAAAAGCCTGAGACTCTGGTTCGGCCAGAAAGCCACAGGCAACTTCAAGCTCATTACTTAGCCAAGTAACAAAGCATTGCCCGCTTCGGCAACCCGGCTGTCATAGCTTAAACCTAAGTCGTAGACCCGTGGTTTTGCGTCCCTCACTTTCGAGAGGTTAGCCTTTATCGACGGACATCCTTTTAATTAATATAAATTAGATTAATTAAGTATATTACTATTGAATTAGTGTGATTTTATCATAAATCTAAGTACTTGTCAAATTTGCTCGTGTTGGGCTTGGGGAGTGCTTTGGCATAACTACTACATTTAGAGGTCAACAACAAAACGGATGGGCATATCTCGTGCTCGCCAGGCTCTCACCGCCCGTGCCCGTTTTCCTAACCTTAAAATTTTCGGTAGTCAGGGCCCAAAAAACGATGGCTTGAATCCGTTCTCGCGTGGATTGCGGACACGGTCAGAAAGTCGCTAGGGCGCTGTGGGCAGTTGGAAGTCTGCTCCGATGATGAGGCGGATGTCAACCTCACTGTACGAGCCGGTATACTTCTGGATGTTGTCCTGCGAAATGTTAAGCAAGCGGGCCAGGGATTGGATGGTGTATTCCTTGCCCGTGAAGTCCACAATCATCGTGGATGAGTAGTCGAAGCGTTCGGCGTTGTCAAACTCCACTACCTGGAAACCTTGCTCTTTCAGGAAAGCGCTCGTTTTGGCGGCTATGTTGCCAGCGAGGGATCCGTTGTGGACAATGATCTTTGCCCCTTCTGCGGCCAGCTTCTCTCTTTCCTCGGTGATCACTTCCTCTTCGACTTCTGGCGTAGGCTCGGCGAAAACCTCGTCCACCACGGCGCGGATCTCGTCCCGGATGGGGATCAAAACCTGGGCCCCGTTGTACCTGGTGGTAGGCTCGGTCATGGAGCTATCAATCGTGGCGGCCTTGATGTGCTCCTCGTCTATTTGGCTGGCCAATTGAACCAGGTTGATCATCTCGGTGAGCTGGAGGTCTGTCTGCACCGAGTCGCCCACCGTTTTCAGCAAGTCGGGCAAGTCGGACAGCAACTGGGGCAACATTCCGAGGCGCAGAACCTTATCGCGCACAGCCATGATGACCTGTTGCTGTCGCCGCAGCCGGTCGAAGTCATTGCCCCTGGTATGACGGGTGCGAGCGTATTTGAGAGCGAGTTCACCATCCATGTGTTGGAGACCTGCTGGAATATAGAGGGGATCGTAGCCATAAGCGTTATCAGGATATTTGGGATCATTAATCTCTTCTTCTACGTAGATATCTACCCCACCGATGGTGTCTATGGCCTTGATAAAGCCACTGAAGTTGACGCGGACGTAATAGTGAATGGGGATGCCCAGGTTATACTGTACTGTTTTGATGGCCAGGACTGGCCCGCCGCCGGGGTATTTCTCCAGGTAAATGTTTAGCGTTTCACCTTCTTTGCGCACAATGTACGTATAACCCTTATCGGTTATCCGCCACTCGCTGCCTTCTTCTTTCGTTGTAACGATTGCGGCGTTCGAAAGTGAGATCTCATGGTCTTCTAATGCTTGCCGTAACGCTGCCGAAAGAATGCCCTGTTCTAAATCACCCTGGAATTCCAGCCCGATGCTAAACAAGAATCTCTTCAGGTCGCCGGTGTAATGGGCGGTGTTAATGCGCTCCTCGCTGTAGCCGGGGATGGTCACCCATAGGTCACGAGGGATGGAGAGCATGCCCGCCGTGTTGTTCTCAGGGTCAATGGTCAGCACGATCATGGTGTCGGTGCGCCAGGGGCCATACTGGTCCTCTCGCTCATCAATGCCCAGAAGGAGGATGTTCACTCGCTCTTTCTCCTGCCAGTCGGGGAGACGCTCACCGCCGGAGCCGATCTCGGTTTGTCTCTCCGGGGCTTGACTGGACGCGGGGGGTAGGAGCACACTGGGGAGAGAGGAGGGGAGTTGAGCATGGGCTACGAAGTCCCTAATAGTGACATAAAAGCCGTAGCCGAAGTAGACCCCACCTACTATGAGAATCATGGAGAATATGCCAAGCACCAACCTGGACCACGAGGAACGGTGGTTATTCGACTTAAGGCTCATGTATGGACTCCGTGAAGCAAAAGCGATGTGATTACTCACCCTCCCGCAGGTTTGAGCCGTGTCTGGTCGAGAACCACTGCTCGGAGTATGCGTCTCCAGGGGCAAAGGCATTGCTCAGCGCAACCTGCTGGAGGATGGCTGAGTAGTCACAAAGCGATTTCAAAACCTGGTGTTTATTATAGCATATTTCCCCCGACAGGGCAAAAACTTTCTGACATGACTGTCTAACCTGCGGGAGGGTTATCGGCCTCAACAGGGCAGCCCGAGGACGGGCCTTCGGGTCTTGAGTTTACGGGGCTAGTCTTTACTCTTCTGAAGGGATGTCGGTGACATAAAGTTTGCTGCCACTGATGAAGTAGAGCCGATTTAGCGCTTCATTCGCAAAGAGGCCCTTCAATTGGGCGAATGCCTCGCTTTGCCTGGCTTGGAATTGCCGTACCAGGTGCCCCTCTTTTGTCAATTGCACAATGCGCTGGTTGCCGGCATCGGCCACGTACAGGAACTCTGTATCTTCGCTGGTGAAAAGGGCGGTGGGATTTTGCAGAGGCTCGTAGAGGCCCGTCATCTCGAAGGGGACCGGCTGGCCATCGAGGAACTTCACGATCCGCCCATCGGCGTAGAGGACGTAGATCTCACCGACGATGGCCATGTCTACGGCTCCTGCCAGGTCTACCTCTCCAGGGGTGGGGAAGTAGCCCTCAGGCGAGCTGCCGTAATCTGGTTCGTGGCGTAGGATCTGGTTCAAGCCCGAGTCCAGCAGATAGAAATCGCCGTGGTAGCTTCCTGCTACCTGGGGTTGGATCCACCTGTCATTTTCGCCGACAGGCAGCACTTTGATGCCCTCCTCAGGATCGTATTCCAGCAGTGAGCCTCCGTTCTCCAGCACGAGGAGGTTACTACTCAGCCGCCCACCCTCGGCCTTCGCCCAGACCATGTCCACCAGCTCGCCCACCACGATGGGGCCCCGCTGATCGCCCATGCGCAGGAGCACTGGGTCCACTTCCAGCCACTGTAGCGCCTGTTGGCTGTCGTTGAGGAGGTGCTTGTACACTCGGTCGAGGCCCTTGTCTAGGACATACATATCTATGCCCTCGATGATCACCCGGCTGGGATCGCTGCCTGGCTCTCCGTATTCCCATAGGGCGGCTATCCAATCGAGCACGGTAACTTTGTCTATCTTCTTCAATTTATAATCAGTCTGCTCTCGCAGGTCCTTCACTTGGGAGTTACCAGGAGCCAGTTCCTCAGCTTTGGCTAAAGAGTCGAGGGCATCTAGCAAGCGGCCCCTGGCTGTGGCCTCATCTACCTGTTCGACCACTTCCATTTGCTGTTGGGCCTGGGTCACAAGCTCGTTAAAGCGAGTCTGCCGGTCCAACGCTTGCCGCCAATAGACGACGATCGCCAGGATGACGACGACGATGGGGGCAGCGATGGCAATGTTCATCCAGAACTTCCCACTTCTTCTTGTCCGTGAAGGCCGTCGCAGCCGTGCGGCACGCTCCCTGGCGGGTGGCGCTTCCCGCACTTCGGCGTGCTCAGCCGAGTCGCTCACTGCCCGTTCGGGCAGCAGCCTTTTCAGGAAGTTGCCCACGCCTTCCAGGGCATTTGTCAGCGATGACGACACGCTGTGCTTCAGACTATCCCAGTCGGGGCGGGGTAGTCGCTCCTGCAGCGCTTCTTTCACCCTGGGCCAGGCAGGCTCTTCCTCTGGCATCTCTTCGGCCCTGAGCCTGACGGGCTCCTCCTCTGGCATCTCTTCGGTCTCAGGCCAGGTGGCTTCCTCCTCTGGTGGTGCCTCCTCAACCCTGGGCCTGACGACCTGCTCCTCTGGTGCCTCCTCGACCTCAAGCTCGGCGGGTTGTTCCTCTGGTGCCTCCTTGACCTCAGGCTCGGCGGGTTGTTCCTCTGGTGCCTCCTCGACCTCAGGTACAATGGGCTGTTCCTCTGGCGCTTCTTCGACCTCAGGTACAATGGGCTGTTCCTCTGGCGCTTCTTCGACTCTGGGTCTGACGAACAGCTCCTCTGGTTCCTCCTCGATCATGGGCCTGATCCGCCGCCTCACAGGGACCTGGCGTTGAACTCTGGGCTTGTCTTCCGCTGTGGCAACTTGAATGATCATGGCAGAGGCGTCTTCCCCGCCGGCCAACTCTTCCAAACTGGCCAGAGCCGGGTATAAGTCTTTCCCGACAATGGCCTGGGCGATTTGTTTGGGGCTGGCTTGTTGAGCGAGGGAGCCACCAGTCAGCAAGATGACAGCCCCAACTCCCACCTGGGTACGATAGAAGCGGATTGGCAGCCCTCTCTTGAAGCCCAGAGGGGTTGCCTCCTCAGCCATTAACTCGGCCAGGGGGATTTCTGGGAAGCTCATCAACATCCCTTGGTAGGACACATACGCCATGGTCGGTCCTGCCTGGGCGATGTAGATGGTTCTCTCCTTGAGCACGACGCAGGTGACGCCCCCGGCGCGTTGTTCATGGGGAAGCGCCCTGAGATTCTCCTGCAATAGAAAGGAGTTAGCATGTCCTATGGCCTGGCGCAGCTTCGCCGTGATGCTGCCAGGGGTCTGGAAGTACTCTTCGCCGATGATCCTGATCAGCTCACGATAAATCCTCTCCCGCCCCTGGGGATCGCCCGTCACATCCAGAATGATGTACAGACTCTCCTTCTTGCGTCTCCGGAAGATAGACTGAGCCGGCTTAACCGCGGCCATGTTCGTGGCCCACTCCTGCCGGACGCCAGCGACGAGGCTAAGCTTGCCCGTGACGGTTCCTATTTTAGGGCTCATAGTTGGGCCTCCGTTAACTTCTCTCCGCTAACTCCCGAAATATATCCTCGGCGTGCTCCAGGAGCAATTCAGTGCGTTCGGGAGGCGTCTGCTTCACCTGAAAATATCGCTCCAGCATTTGGCGGGGCGTCATCTCTTCGATGGGCTGGTCGCCCAGACGCAGCCGCACTTTGCGCTCCACGTCCTTGACGATGGCCGCGACGTGGAAGGCCCCCACCAGAGCGCGGCGGATCTCGTCCTCGTTGATGAGGGGCTCCTTTTCGGCGGTCGTATGGATGATGATGCGCACCACAGCGTCCTCAATGTCGCGGGCTGCAATGGCTGCCAGTACCTCGGCGGTGGGATCGTCACTCTGGGCTTTCACCTCGACGGTGACGAAGGGGCGAGCATCGGTTTTAACGAACTGCCAGGTGGCTCGCCCTCGCTCCACCTCGGCCACCACGAAGCCCTTGTCCTCTCGCTCTTCGCCGAAGTCAATACGCTCGATGCTGCCGCTGTAGATCACGGGAGGTTGCTCGTACAACTTCTGGTGTTTGTGGATGTGGCCCAGGGCCACGTAATCGAAAGCCGGATTCCTGGCCAGACTGGGGGGCAGGATCACCTCCTGGCCCAGCATAACGCTCCGCTCCGAACCGTAGACCGCTCCCTGAACGGTGGCGTGAGCGGCCAAAATCGTGGGCACAGTTCGGTCCAGTTGATTGATCAAGCCATCGGGGCCCTCGACGATATTGGTTATCCTGTCCAGAATGAGCTGGTTGATTTCCTCCAGGTTCTTGTTCTTGTACTCGTCGCGGGCCAGCAGCGCGCTGCGAGTGACCCAGGGCAGGGCCACGACCTGAACGGGGCCGTCCCTGGTCTCAATGGGTATGACCTCTGGCTTTTTGGCCACGTGGACGTTTTCCACCTCCAGGGTGGCGAAAATCTCCACCGTGATGGCCCGCCCCAAGGCGCTGGGGGTATCGTGGTTGCCCGCTACCAGCACGGTGGGGATGCCCGCCGCTGAGAGGCGCCGGATGCGCCGGGCGAATTCCCGTTGGTAGGTGGGGTTCGGATCGCGGGTCTTGTAGGCATCGCCGGCGAAGATCACCAGGCTGACGTCGTTTCCCAGAGCATAATCCACCACCTGGTCGTAGGAGCGCAGGAAATCCATCAGGCGGGTGCTGAGTCCCGTCGCCGGGTCAATCCGCCCGTAGTTTTCCATACCAAGGTGGAGGTCTGCGAAATGTAGCAGCTTAATCAATTCTCACTCCCACTCAATCGTCGCTGGTGGCTTGGAGGTGATGTCGTAGACCACGCGGTTGATGCCCGCCACCTCGTTCACGATGCGCCCCCCGATGCGGGCCAACAGGTCGTGGGGAAGCCGCGCCCAGTCGGCGGTCATGCCGTCCTGGCTGGTCACCGCCCGCACGGCGATGGTCGTCTCGTAAGTTCGGCTGTCGCCCATCACCCCCACACTCCGGGCCGGCGTGAGCACGGCGAAGTACTGCCAGACCTCCCGTCCCAGCCCGGCTCGCTCAATCTCCTCGGTCACGATGGCGTCGGCGGCCCGCAGCATCTCCAACTTCTCCTCCGTCACCTCGCCGATAATGCGGACGGCCAGCGCCGGCCCAGGGAAAGGTTGGCGGTAGACCGCCTCCGTCGGCAGCCCCAGCTCCAGCCCTACCTGGCGTACTTCGTCCTTGAAAAGATAGCGCAGCGGCTCGACGAGCTGGAAGCGCATGTCCGCCGGCAGGCCGCCCACGTTGTGGTGGGTTTTGATGCGGGTGGCAGTGCCGGTGTCGGCCGAGGCGCTCTCGATAACGTCGGGGTAGAGGGTGCCCTGGGCCAGGAAGTCGAAGCGGCCCAGTTTGGCTGCCTCCTCCTCGAACACCCGCACGAACTCCTGGCCGATGATGCGCCGCTTCTCCTCAGGGTCTATCACGCCCCGCAGCTTATCGAGAAAGCGTTCCTTGGCCTCAACGAAGACCACGTTGAGCTCCAGGTGGCGGAAGCCCTTCAGGTTGCGCTCCGCCTCGCCCTGGCGCAGCAGCCCGTGGTCAACAAAAATGCAGGTCAGCCTGTCGCCTACTGCTCGCCTCGCCAGGGTGGCCGTCACCGTGGAGTCCACGCCGCCGGAGAGAGCGCAGATGACGCGCCTTTTGCCCACCTGCTCCCCGATCCTGGTCACAGCTTCCTCGACGAAGGAGGCGGGCGTCCACGTTCCCTTCAGCCCGCAGACGTTGTACAGGAAGTTGCGGATGATCTCTCCGCCGTGGGGGGTGTGAACGACCTCTGGATGGAACTGGAGACCGTAGAGCTGGCGCACCTCGTCGCCCAGAGCGGCGATAGGCGAGTTGGAAGTGGAGGCCAGAGCGGCGAATCCTGGGGGAAGCTCCTCCACGCGGTCGCCGTGGCTCATCCACACCCTCATGGAGAAGGGCAGCCCGGCGAACAGGGGGGAGGAAAGAGCCAGGACGGAGAGTTCGGCGGAGCCGTACTCCCGTTCCCCCGCCGGCGCCACCTGACCGTCAAGCGCGTGAGCCAGCAGTTGCATCCCGTAGCAGATGCCCAGCACGGGCAGGCCGCTATCGAGCACGTAATCAGGCAGGGTGGGCGCCACCTCATCGTAGACGCTGGCCGGCCCGCCGGAGAGGATGAAGCCGCGGGGGTTGAGGCGCTCGACCTGCTCGGGGGGTGCGTCCCAGGGAACGAGCTCGCAATAGACGCGAGCCTCCCGCACCCTTCGGGCGATGAGTTGGGCGTATTGGGCGCCGAAATCCAAGATAGCGATGGCTTCAGTGTTCATCAAGGTTTCCTACCGGGAGCTTCTCCAAGATCCTCTGCGCCTCGCGCACGAAATCCACGGCGTCGGCAATGGACAGTTTTGCCTCCTCCTCAGTTGCCCTCTTCCGTTCGTTGTAATCGCATTCCTCCCGCAATCGTTTGGCAATGGCGAGGGTACGTCCGTATTTCGGATCGGTCAGACCGACCTTAACGAAATGCTTTCCGAAGAAGGTTATGACGCCGGTGTGCTTGACAGGATCTTCTCCTACGGCCAGGAGGAGCGCCTTGCTGGCATAGAACATGGCATAGTATGCCTTCCCGATCACGTCGTTGTAGTGTCCAGCCGCCAAGAGGTCTCGTGCCACGACCAATTTCTCCTCAGCAAGCGACATCCGAAGTCTTACGCTCTCTAGCCTGGTCTCCTCCATAGCTCGATACCTTCTTTCTTGATATGGGTCATCAATGGGGAGTGTTCTTCATACTCGTTTATTCCGATCACCGTTGGCGAGATGTTGACGTTGTACTTCATAACGAGGTCAAAGGTTGTTCCTACGATTTCCCTCCAGGTGGGATCGGTAGAGCCAAAGGGATAGAATCCCTCTTTAGTGGGTTCTGTTCTTTTTCGGAGGACGACCAGGACATCAGTGTCCGAACTGGCGACCGAATCCCCCCGTGCCTTGGAACCAAATAAAACTAGTCGCTCGACTTGTTGGGGAAACCTTCGTAGGAGGAGATCTTTGTATTCGCTTAGAGCTCGTTGTTCGTTTTCGTCCAGAACCATCTCTTTCATTTCCTCCTCGATCTGCTGTCTTTACTCCACGAATACGATGCGACCGTCAGACATGTCGGTGATGATTACCAGCGATTCGATGGGGGCGCCCCATTTCTCCAACAGGGCCCGTCCCCCTTCAAACCTCTTCTCGATGAGGGCCCCGATGCCCACCAGCTCTGCTCCGGCCTCCTCCACCAATCTGACTAGGGCGGCGATGGTCTGGCCAGTGGCCAGGAAGTCGTCCACGATGAGGATTCTGTCTGAAGGATGCAAAAACTCGGGCGAGGCCATCAACTCCACCTGGCGGCCTTTGGTGTGGGAGGGAGCGGTCTGGCAGTAGACCTGTTCGGGCATGGTGATGGGCTTGGTCTTGCGGGCGTAGACCACTGGAATCCTCAGGGCCAGGGCCGTGGTCAAGGCAGGAGCTATGCCTGAGATCTCCGCTGTCAGCACCTTGGTCGCCCCAGCGCCGCCGAATCGCCCGGCCAACTCCCGTCCGACCGCCGCCATTAGTTCTGGATCAACCTGATGGTTGACAAAACCGTCAACCTTGAGGATGCCTCGCCCCAGATTTTGGCCCTCTCGCTTGATCCTCTCCTTCAGCGCTTCCACTGACCTTCGTCCTCCTTTTGCCTTTTGAAAGAGGATTGCGGACGCAAGTCCGCCTCATCAGCAAGCTTGCACCTGCGCTCCCTTTATCGTGGCCTCAGAGTAATTCTACCATCTATTTTACTACAAGCTGGCCGATGTCGCAAGTCTGTTCTTGTCAAGGGAGGCACTATGGGGTATAATTGATTGTGGGCGATGAGGCGACGAGGTAACGAGGGATAAGTCAACGAGGAGTTGAGGGGAGGTTGCATTGCCCTTAGAGTTAGGGCCCATCAGTCAGCAAGTGGATAGGATGGCAGCTTCGTTTGTGGCTGATGAACGCCGCAGTCTGCTAGAGGAGGCCCGAAAGCTTCTGTGCTCTGTGGATGCCGAGGAACTGCGGGCTAAAGTGGATGCCCGCCACGAACGCCGTGAGCGATATCCCTGGCTGGTGGCTATCCCTGTCCACACCCTCAGCCAGACCTTTGAGCCACTGCTACCTCCCACTGACTTCAGCGTCATCGCCTCCGATGGCTCCTCGATTCCGCCTGACCGCCATAGCTCGCTGCGGTACTATGTGATCAACACCGGTCACGCTGTCTTGACTTACGGCAGCCATCCCAACGCTGATCTGGATTCGGAGGGGCAGCTCTATTTCGAGGATGACGACCTCTACGTGTCGCCTGGGCAAAAGAACATCCCCATTGAGGGGGCGCGCCTGGGGGTGAAGATGCAAATCGCCGAATTGCAGGCGGCGTTGAGAGCCATCCCATTGGCGACCGATCCGCTGGTGGTGCTGAGCGATGGCTCTCTGATCCTCTGGCCATTGCAGAGTGAGGAGAAGGATGTCAAGGACGAGTTTCTGGAGCAATTGCGGGACTGTCTGGAGGGGTTTCGGGCGGCCAGCGTGCCGGTGGTTGGCTATGTCAGCTACACCGGCAGCCACGACGTAGCTAATGCACTGAGAGTCTCGCTCTGCTGCGATGATCCCTCAGACTGTGAGAATTGCTCCCTTGCCGAGGAGCGGCGCGCGCTCTGTCGTTTCCTGAGCACGGCCCTGGACCGGCAGTTGTTCGAGGGCCTTCTTGAGGAAGGCTGTCGCTCCGACGTCTTTGAGAGCACCTCGGAGATACTGAAACAATACGAGGGCCATCGCATCCAGTTCTTCTACCTGAACGTGGGCGGCGAGGTGGTCCGCATTGAGGCCCCCCAGTGGGTGATGCGAGATGGGAGGATGCTGGGCGTGGTGCACGCCCTGGTCTACGACCAGTGTCAGCGCAGCCCCGACTATCCGCCCTATCCCCCGGCCTTGCAG
>CAZQDO010000080.1:0-15441 GCA_964592085.1 uncultured Anaerolineae bacterium
GGCGCAGGCGAAACCGCCCGCCCCATCCCCCAGGCAGCGACGATTGACTTGACCGTTGTTCGCAAAGACGGCGTCCACATTGCCGTCGCCGCTCAGGTCCCCCACGGCCACGCCGAAGCTGTAGTTGGTATCGTCGCTGACATCGGCGCAGGCGAAACCGCCCGCCCCATCCCCCAGGCAGCGACGATTGACTTGACCGTTGTTCGCAAAGACGGCGTCCACATTGCCGTCGCCGCTCAGGTCCCCCACGGCCACGCCGAAGCTGTAGTTGGTATCGTCGCTGACATCGGCGCAGGCGAAACCGCCCGCCCCATCCCCCAGGCAGCGCCGATTGACTTGACCATTGTTCGCAAAGACGGCGTCCACATTGCCGTCCTTGTTCAGCCAACCCCAGGCCACGCCGCTCTGGCTCAGGGCCAGCGCGGCCAGCAGCGCTGCTGCCAACGCGATTCGCCCCACACTCATGCCCGGCCTTCGTACTCGTCTTCCTAGATTCATGAACAGCCTCCAAAGAGTTGAGACATTACGTCTAGTGCCCACCAGAACCCTCTGACTCGCGAACACTTGAGGGTATGGAGAAACCAGGGTTTTCGCTGTCTGAGCAAACAATTGTTGCTTTTGGGATCTGCTAGGGCATCACGGGGTATCTTCCCAAGAAAAAACCTGGTTTCTGATCCTCAGCCGCCCCTGCGCCTCCTGACCACCACAACCCCCAAGGCCGCGAGCCCAGCCAGCCCCACCCCAGGCATAAGCAGCCCCACCTTGTCCACCGGCACGGCGATGCCGCCGACGGGATAGCCGAAGATGGCGATGCAGTGCTTGTCGTCGTCCATGGTGACTTGGGCGGTGGTCCCTGTGCCGGAGCAGTCCCCACTCCAACTGGCGATGTAGGACTTCACGCCGGGGAGGGCTTCCAGGGTGATGCCGCTGCACCTGGCATAGGTTTCTGTGCAATCCGCGCCACAATTGATCCCGACGGGATCGCTGATCACTGTCCCGGGCCCGCCCCCGACCGTCTGCACCTCCACGGTGAGGGTAACAGGTGGGCCTAGTGAACGTGCGGCTACGCCGACAGGGAAATCGCCCACAGCCAGGGGACTGACGCTGTAAGTGGTGAGGTTGACCACTGCCAGATCGTTTACCGTCCCAATCGAAGAAGGATTACCCACATAGGCAACACCGTTAGCTACAGCTATGACGTCCACCCCATACCATCCGCCCCCTGAATCACTCAAGAGATTCGCTGCTCCAGCCGTATTGAGGCTCACGTTTCCCGGAGCGGTGATATCCAAGACCGATAGCTGGTCAGGAGTAGTAGGGTCGTCGTCAGGATAGTCCTCCGCGGAGACAACGTAGGCCTGGTCCCCGGCGGCGCTAAATGCCACCGATTGCTGGGTGCCAGGAAGCCCTTCTACGTTCCCGCTAAAGGTCAAGGTTCCAGGGCCTGTGACCTGATAGACTCCCACCGCGAAATCCCAACCATAGCAAACGATCACTGTTTGGCCATCGGGCGCTACGTCAACATTGAAGGGCCACGGAACGCCCTCCCACTCCGCGGTAGCTTCGACAGTGGTGTCGCTGTAGCTTGCGACTACTGGACTCAGGTTGCCTGAGCCGTCTATGGTGAGCGTGTGCAGAAAGCCACCCCAATAATCGGCAACGATGACTGTTCCATTGGGGGCTACAGCTACCGCTAGAGCGGCGTTGGGGGCAATGTCCTCGGCATCCACCACCGTTCGGGTGGCTATGTTGACTGAGGCCACCACAGTAGCACCGCCGCCGTCAGTAATCAGGGCAAACTTGCCGTCCGGAGTTATGGCGATATCCTCAGCATACATGGGTATTCCTGACAGATCCACGGAGCCTAGCAGAGAAGGATTGGTGGGATCGCAGATACCGACGAAGTAAAGGACTCGGTCAAGGAAACTGGACACCAGGGCAATGGTACCATCGGGAGTTATAGCTACGTCCAACACGACGCCCCCTGGTGTGCCCAGTTGCCCCCCCAGGAAAGGTCCATAGACGGTGTCGGTAGCGGTGTCCACGGTATGGATGGTCATGTCGTCGAAATTCGCCGTTATGACCCAGTCAGAAACGGGCACTGGTGCAAGTTTGGGGACGGGTAGATCCTGGAGATCTGCGCGGTGCTCCGCTTGACCATCAACGTCGGCTGGAGTGGACCCTTGAGGAGACCTTGGCGGCCTCGCCTTGGGAGGCTCCGGCCCGGTCTGTATACGCTCATCGTAACCTCCCGGCTCATCAGCGCGGACTGGGCTTACGGCAAATGCCGCTATCCCCACAGAAAGCGCCACCAAAGTCAGCACAGTCAACGCCAGTCTGAACTTCCTTACATTCGCTTTCAT
The DNA here is from genome assembly GCA_964592085.1 of uncultured Anaerolineae bacterium. Lineage (GTDB taxonomy): Bacteria > Chloroflexota > Anaerolineae > VGOG01 > VGOG01 > CAZQDO01. The sequence goes on from CAZQDO010000080.1 coordinate 2,364, forward strand.
CTTGCTTTTCCTCCTTTGTGGGTTTTCGTGTTCCAGCCTGGCGGCTAGGATGGGCTTCAGCTTTACGCCAATCGGACAATGGTCTCGTTTTGGCTTTCACTTCCTCCTTTCAGCTCTCCCTGCCCATCGGCAGTGAGAAAAACAAAAACGCCAACCTTAGGCGCTCCGTGAGCGCCTTCAGGCTGGCGTCGGTGCGTGACTATAGGGCAGGCACGCGAAACCACCGCCGCTTGCCAGGGCACAAATCTGACATCGGTATCTGGTCTCTGATCTACCACTGCTTATTCCCTTTCGGAGAGCATCGTTTCTCTATCTATAATAATACAAAAAGGGCGTTTTAGATACGGGTAAAAATGACCAATTTTGCGAGAAACACTGTCCGGGGCAAAAATTTTAAGGTTGCTTATGTCCGATGCTCGCCAGAGCACCTCTACGCACCCCCGGCAAACCAGCAGCGTTGCCAGGATGGACAAAATGTGGTAAGATTAGGGCATCATCAGGCTACCGGGAATCGCGGCTTTTGAGCGCCAACCGAAGTGCCTTGCACCGCACTGTCGAGGAGGACAGCCATGCTATTTGGAATCCGCTGGGGCAGCTTACGGGCCAAAATCATCGCCTGGTCCTTCGTTCCCACAGCCATCATCCTGGTCGCGGTCGCCGTGGTCATCTTCTTCGCCTACCAGGACGTGACCCAGGATCTGGCCATCGAACGGAACCGGGAGCTGACCCGTCTATCGGCCAGCGAGCTGGCCACGGAACTGATGGAATTTACCGACCTGCTGACCGCCCTGGCGCGCACCGCCGACATCTACCAGGGCGACCCGACTGCCCAACGCGACGCACTCAAGGCGGCCCGCCACCGTTTGGCGGTCTTTGACGCCGGCGCGTTGATCTTCAACGCTTTGGGGACGGTTGTGACCGCCGAACCAGACCGCCCGGAACTCCTGGAACAGAGATGGTCGGACCGCGCCTTCTATCGCCAGATCATCCACAACCAGATGCTCCACTCGCCAGCGCCAGCCTTCTCGGACATCCTGGCCGACGGGCCGGACGGCGCCGAGGTCATCATCGTCGCCGTACCCATCACCGGCGAGTATGGCGAGTTTGCAGGGATCATCGCCGGCTCGTTCTACGTGGGAGAAACGGCCGACAACGCCTTCTACACCGACATCATGAAACTGCGCCTGGGAGGGCGAGGCAGCCTTCATCTGGTGGATGGCAATGGCCGGCTGATTTACCACTCCGACCCCAGCCTCATTGGAGATGACTTCTGGGGACAGGCAGTGGTGCAACAAGTGCTGGGTGGGGAGGTGGGCGCCCTCCACACTCGCGATCTCGATGGGCAGGACATCGTCACCGGTTTCGCCCCAGTGCGAGGCACAGCGTGGGGACTCATCACCGAGGAAAGCTGGGCGGCATTGACCGAGGCGAGTCGGCGCTACGGACAATCCTTGCTCTTTCTCCTGGTGCTGGGCGTGCTGGTGCCGGCGGTGGTCGTCACTGTCGGCGTCGAGCGAATCACCAAGCCCATCTCGGAGCTCATCAGCGCGGCCCAGGAGGTGGCAGGGGGCAATTTCGGCCATACCATCACCGCGCAAACGGGAGACGAAATAGAGGACCTGGCTGAGCAATTCAACCGCATGGCGGCCCAACTCAAAGAATCGTACGCCCACCTGGAGCAGAGGGTGTCCGACCGGACCAAGGAGTTGGCCGCCCTCAACGCCATCGCCACGACGGTGGGCCAATCCTTGCACCTGGACGAGATCCTCAACGACGCCCTGGACAAGACCTTGCAGGTTTTGGGGATTGAGGCTGGGGGAATCTACCTCCTGGACGAAAATACCGAGACGCTAACCATCGCCGCCCACCAGGGGTTCAGCTCCCAGTTCGTAGCCGACATAGACAAATTGAAAGTAGGTGAGGGTTTCTCCGGGCGCGTGGTACAATCCTGCCAGCCTCTGGTGGTGACGGACATCTCCAACGATCCCCGCCTCACCAGGACAGTGGTACGCGAGGAGGGGCTCCACTCTCTGGCCAGTGTCCCCCTGTGCTCGAAGAGGAAAGTGCTGGGCACCCTGTTCGCCACCACCCGGGGCTACCGAGAGTTCACCGACCAGGAAGTCCAACTGCTCACCTCCATCGGCAACCAGATCGGAGTAGCGATAGAAAACGCGGGGCTGTTCAACGCAGTGCAGCGTCGGGCGGAGCAATTCCGCGTCATCGGCGAGGTGGGACGCCGTGTCACGTCCATATTGGCGCTCGATGAGCTGTTGGATCAATTGGTCGGACTGATACAAAAGACCCTCAGCTATGATACAGTCGAAATCGGCCTGATCGAGGGGGAGGAGCTAGTTTTCAAGGCCAGGGCGGGTCGAGATTCGGCAGGCCCCTTTGAAAGCTTTCGCCTCAAAGTGGGAGAGGAGGGCATCACGGGACAGGTGGCTGCAACGGGCGAGCCCCTCTGCGTGCCCGACGTGAGCCAAGACCCGCGCTATGTCCAGATAACAGACTCCGGCTATCGGTCGGAGCTCGCTGTCCCCATCAAGACCAAAGAGCAAATTATCGGCGTGCTCAATGTTCAGAGCAAACAGCCCAACGCTTTCGACGCGAGTGACTTGGCGGTGCTCCAGTCCCTGGCCGACCAGGCAGCCATCGCCATTGAGAACGCGCGCCTCTTCAAGGCCGAGGAATGGCGGACAGAGCAGTTCCGCCTCATCAGCAAAGTGGGGGGGCACATCACCTCCATCCTGGATGAGAATGAGTTGCTGCAGGAGATTGTCCGCCTGGTCAAGAAGACCCTGCGATACTACCTGATCACAATTGGCCTGATCGAGGGCGACGAGCTAGTCTTCAAGGCAGGAGCCAAGACCCAATGGGATGATCCCCAGTTCCTACCTCCGCCTGTCAAAGTGGGCGAGAGGGGGGTCACGGCCTGGGTAGCCGCTACAGGCGAGTCTCTCCTGGTGCCCGATGTGAGCCAGGAACCTCGGTTTCTCTTCCTGCCCAACGCTGCGGAGACGCGCTCGGAGTTAGCCGTCCCCCTGAAGACCAAGACCGCGGTCATCGGTGTGTTGAACGTCGAGAGCGATCAGTTAAATGCCTTCGACGAAAGCGACGTGACAGTGCTCCAATCCCTGGCTCACCAGGCAGCCATTGCCATCGAAAACGCCCGATTGTTCCGCGATACGACCCGCCAGGTGCGGGAGCTGCGTGCCTTGGCTGAGGCCAGCCACATCATCTCCTCCATGCTGGACCAGGATCAGCTATTGCAGTCGCTCTACGAGCAAATCACCCGCATTGCGCCGACTGACTTCTACTTGATTGCGCTATACGACGAAGAGATCAACGTCGTCAGCATCAAGATCAACGTGGACGAAGGCGTGCATTATCCCAGGGCACAATACGTGCTGGATAAAGGGCTGCTCAAGCTGGTCATCCACAACAAACAACCGCTGAGGTTCGATAGCCTGACCGAGGAAAAGCACAAACTGGATGTCGAGGTCGTGCCCGCTGGCTCGCCCAAAGTCAATCATGGTTGGCTTGGTGTGCCGATGCTATACGGTGAAAAAGTAGTGGGCGCTATCGTCGTGGGGAGCTACCAGCGAGGCGCTTTTGACGCAGGCCATCAGCAAACCCTCACCAGCATCGCCAACCAGGCTGCGGTGGCCCTTGAGAACGCGCGACTCTACGAGCAGGCCCGACAGTTGGCCGTGATGGAGGAACGCCAACGCCTGGCGCGGGAGTTGCACGATGCCGTCACCCAAACCCTGTTTTCGGCCAGTCTCATCGCCGAAGCACTGCCCTCTCTCTGGGAGAGCAATCAGGATGAAGGGCGACAGCTCCTGCAAGACCTGCGGCAATTAAGCCGCGGCGCGCTGGCCGAGATGCGCACCTTGTTGATGGAACTGCGACCGGCGGCCCTGGTGGAGGCCAGCCTGCGCGACCTGCTACGCCAACTGGGCGAAGCCGTGGCCGGGCGTACGGGCGTGCCCGTCCAGGTGACGGTGGACGACCAATGTGAGCTCCCTCCCGACGTTCACGTGGCCCTGTACCGCATCGCCCAGGAATCGCTGAACAACGTGGTCAAGCACGCCCAGGCCAGCCAGGTGACAGTTAGCCTGCGCAGCTTGCCTCCCTCTCATCCCCCCGACGAGAGGGAAGTGGAACTGCTCATCAGCGACGACGGGCGTGGCTTCGACCTGAGTCGCGTCATGTCGGATCACCTGGGGCTGGGTCTGGGTATCATCCGCGAGCGGGCCGAGTCCATCGGAGCCTCCCTCAACCTGGAAAGCCAACCCGGCCACGGCACGCGAGTCCTGGTTGTGTGGGAGAGGAGCAATGGAGAATTGGAGGTGTTATGAGCACGTCAAATCGCATTCGAGTGATGATCGTTGATGACCACGACATGGTCCGCAGAGGGCTGGCGACCTTCTTGAAAGTCAAGGCCGACCTGGAACTGGTGGGCGAGGCCAGCAACGGGAAAGAAGCCCTGCGAGTGTGTGAGCAAGCCCAACCGGACGTGATTCTGATGGACCTGGTGATGCCAGAGATGGACGGGCCAGCGACCACCCGCGCTATTCGTAAGCGATGGCCTCAGACACAGATCATCGCGCTGACCAGCTTCCAGGAGAAGGAGTTGGTACAGCAGGCACTCCAGGCAGGGGCTATCAGCTATCTGCTCAAAAACGTGTCCGTTGACGAGTTGGCCGAGGCGATCCGGGCAGCCTATGCCGGACGGGCTACCCTGGCTCCGGAGGCAACCCAGGCATTGATCCAGGCCGCCAGTCAAGGCCCCGCGCCAGGCTACGACTTGACCCCCCGCGAGCAGGAGGTGCTGGCCCTGATGGTCGAGGGGTTGAGCAACCCGGAGATTGGCGAGCGGTTGACTATCAGTCGCTCGACGGCCAGGGCCCACGTCAGCAACGTGTTGTCCAAACTGGGCGTTTCCAATCGGGCGGAGGCGATAGCCCTGGCCCTACGAGTCAAATTAGTCACTTGACCGAGAGGAAAAATTGGACACCTGTCCAATGACAAAATCCCCCAGATGCCCGATGCGTCTGGGGGATTTTTGGTGTATAATGGGGATGACGAACGAACTGCGGCAGCAAATGGAGCAGCGTGAAAGAATCGAGTGAAAGAGATGAAACACAGCAAGCCGTGACCGCGGAACGCAATCGCCTGGCGCGGGAGCTGCACGACGCCATCACCCAGACCCTGTTTTCGGCCAGCCTCATCGCCGAAACACTGCCCACCATCTGGGAAGACGACCAGGATGAGGGGAGACGCCTCCTGAAGGAACTACGACAGTTGAGCCGGAGCGCGCTGGCCGAGATGCGCACCCTGTTGCTGGAACTGCGACCAGACGTGCTGGCCGAGGCAGACCTGGGCGACCTGCTGCGCCAGCTCGGCGAAGCGGTTACCGGGCGTATCGGAGTGCCCGTCACGGTAACGATAGAAGGTCAGTGCGACCTGTCCCCCGACGCTCACGTGGCCCTGTATCGCATCGCTCAGGAAGCGTTGAACAACGTGGTCAAGCACGCCCAGGCCAGCCAGGCGGTGGTGAGCTTGTGCTGTGCCTCGCCCCCCTCCGGAAGGGAGAGGAGCGTGGAGTTGCGCATCAGCGACGACGGGCGTGGCTTCGATCCGAGCTGCGTTCCACCGAATCGCCTGGGACTGGGCATCATGCGCGAGCACGCCCAGGCCATCGGTGCCAGGCTGGAGATCAGGAGCAAGCCCGGTTCCGGCACACAGATCATAGCAATTCAGACGAAGGGCAAATAATCACAGGCGAGTGCCTATCCAGAAATCCGCTCTGAGGCCCGTCCCCGGGCCGATTGCCGCACCCGGGGATGGGTGCGGGAGCAGTTTTCGGATAGGCTCCAAGATAGCCTCAAGGCGAATTGGACACCTGTCCAACCGAAATATTGGACACCTGTCCAATACGAAAATTCCCCAGATGCCCGATGCGGTTAAGGAGATTTTTTGCTATAATATAATAAGTCCAAACAGTGAGATGGAAATGAGGCCAACGTACATGGAGATTCTATTAGCCGATAATCAGCCTAAAGTACGATTGGGGTTGCGCGTCTTGCTGGAGCGGCAGCCAGGGCTGAAGGTGATAGGCGAAGTAACCAACGCTGAGGATCTGTTGGCTCAGGTGGAGGCAAAGTGCCCTGACCTGGTGTTGCTCGGTTGGGAATTGTCGGCGGGAGCGGGGAGCAACCCTTCGGCCAGCTCAGGGCAGCGTTTGCTTTCCGCCTTACGGAGGGCCTGTCCCCATTCAGCCGTGATCGCCCTCAGTGGGCGGCCAGAGCTGCGTCGAGCAGCCCTGAATGCCGGAGCCGACGCCTTTGTTTGCAAATGCGACCCGCCGGAACGCCTGCTGGCGGCTATCGCTCATCTTTCCACGCGGGTCAAGTATCAAGCAGATTCAACCATAGACGAGGAGGTAGGGAAATGTTTGCTAATAGCCCATCATTCGCTGAGCTGTTGATGAGCGAGCGCTCTAAAGACGTGCTGCGTGAGGCCGAACAGGACAGGTTGGGCCGTAGGGTCTCCCCTGCCAGGCCCAGGATTCTGGATCAGACTTTAGCAAGCGTCGGTGGCTTGCTGGTCTCCACCGGCAAGAAGCTGCAAGCGCGGCAATCGTCTGCCCAGAACAGTTTGAGGGGTTCACCATCGCCCGCAAGCCGATAAGGACGAACCCCCGTTGAAAGAACACGAAGATTGGACATCTGTCCAATATAAAAACTAGACACCTGTCCAATACAAAAATCCGCCAGATGACCGATGCGTCTGGGGGTTTTTTGTTGTATAATGGATTCAAGGTAACACTTCTTGTTGGTAGGGGTAGGGGCAGCCTGACCTCACTGTCCCTGCCCCAAAGAACATCATTGGTCATCCGACCAAGAAAAATACTGGACACCCGTCCAATACGAAAATCCTCCAGAAGGCTATTGCATCTGGAGGATTTTTAGTGTATAATGGGTTCGGAGGACTTCCTGCTCCCAGGTGGCGTCCCCGCCATCATCTGGGTAGGGCGAGGACACCCCTCATGAGCGGTTCCTCTCAGGTACCGATAATGAGTTCGGAGGACCGTCATTAGTAAGACAAGGAGGGAAAAAGCGATGAGAAAGAAACTGCTACTCAGTATTTTGGCCCTTACTTTGCTGCTGGCCAGTTGTGCCCAGCCAGCCGCATCACCAACGCCCACGGAGGTCATACCGGCACCAACCCAAGAGCCGACCAGTGCCGAGGGTGGGGTCATCACCAAAGAGGCGGTGGTTGAGCGCATTGAGATCCTGCTGCTAGAGTCATTCCCGATACAGGTGCACGTGGTGGCCCAGGGCAATCTGCCCGATAGCTGCACGGAGATTGATGAGATAACCGAAGAACGGGATGGCGATACCTTCCGGGTTACTATCACCACCTCTCGCCCGGCGGATGCGATGTGCGCCGAAGTGCTGGTACCGTTCGAGGAGGTGATCGCGCTGGACGTGGTGGGCCTGCCGGCGGGGGTCTACACTGTGAGCGTGAACGGAGTGACCGACACCTTTGAATTCACCATGGACAACGCGATGGTTGAGCCGACGGTGAGGCCGCGCCAGGAAGTTGTCCCCACGTTTGAGGAAGCGCCCTGCCTCTTTGATGTGCCCGAAGACGCGCCCGTCGTCTGCGGCTTCGTGGTCGTGCCGGAGGACCACAGCAACCCCGACGGCCCCACCATCCGCCTGGCCGTGGTGGTCATCAAAGACCAAGGCGAAGGACACCTGCCCGATCCGGTGATTCTGCTGTCTGGCGGCCCCGGTGAGAAGACGGTGGCCAGCGCGGTGACCATAGCACAACTCCTGGGCCCCGTTTACCCCAACCGTGACCTCATCATCTTCGATCAGCGCGGCGTGGGGCTCTCCGAACCGGCACTGGAGTGTCCGGAGGGTGAGCAGGCGATGTTCGGCCTTCTGGATGAGCCAGACCCTAACGTGGCCCTGCCGGTGATGTTCGATGCGGTAATGGCTTGCCGCGACCGCCTGGTGAGCGAAGGCCACAATCTGGCAGCGTACAACACTGTCCAGAACGCCGCCGACGTAAACGCCATCCGCGTTGCGTTGGGCTACGACCAGGTCAATTTATGGGGCGGCTCTTACGGCTCATTGCTGGCCCAGGCCACCATGCGCGACCATCCGCAGGGCATCCGCAGCGTGGCTATTGTCTCGATACTGCCACTGGAGAAAAGCATCTTTGTGGAAGGATCCACCACCACTTCCGATGCAGTCGTGCGCCTGCTCGACGCCTGTGCCGCCGACGAAGCCTGCAACAGTGCCTATCCTGACCTGCAAGAGGTGCTTTTCGAGGTCATTGACCAGTTGAACGCCGAGCCAGTTCCCATCACCGTCACCAACGCCCTGGATGGCCAGAGCTACGATTCGATACTGACAGGGGATGAGGTGCTCGGCAACCTGGTGACATTTCTCTACTTCACGCAGATCATCCCCGTTCTGCCGCAGGCGGTTTACGACGTGCATCAGGGAGATTACGAGCTGATGACCCAACTGAGCGGCACCAAACTGGCGCTCCTCGGGCTTCTTAGCCGGGGGATGACGTATTCCGTGGTATGCACCGACGACCTGATTGGTCGGACACCGCAGGACCTTTTGAATATCGAGGCGGCCTTGCCCAGGCAGTTGCAGGGTCAGGCTGACCCGGAACTGATGATCGAGTATGGCATCTTCGGCATCTGCGAGAACTGGCCTGTCGAAGAGGCCGACCCGTGGGTCAAGGAGCCATTGGTCAGTGACATCCCTACCCTGGTACTGTCGGGGGAATTCGACCCGGTCACGCCGCCAGAGTACGGCCAACTGGTGGCCGGATATCTGAGCAACAGTTACTTCTTCGAGTTGCCAGGCATCGGCCACGACATCGTGGCCGCCAGTCAGTGCGCCCGCAGCATCATCGGCGACTTTTTCGCCGATCCCATCCAGCCGCCCGACGCTTCCTGCGTCGCCCAGATGAAGGGCGTGGCCTTTGACCTGCCCCAGGAAACGCCAGCGGTGGTGCTGGAGCCAGTGACCTTCGAGGATAGCGGCTTCAGTGGCCTCCTGCCCACAGGTTGGACGGATGAACTATTGCCCCGCAACTACCGACGTGGTGTCACCGCGCTGGATCCGACCACGCTGGTGCAGGACGCTGTCCCAATGACTGCCGATGAGCTGCTTGACTTGCTGGCCATGCAACTGGGACTTGATCCCGAGATGGAGAGCGTTGCCAGCGTCGAATCGGACAGCCGAGTGTGGGATCTCTATTCATTCGAATACCAGAGCTCTCGGGCCGACCTTGCGCTGGCGGAAGATGGCGACAAAGCCTACTTCGTGTTGCTCATCTCCCCACCAGATGAGCACGAGGCGCTGTACGAGACCGTCTTCCTTCCCGTCGTGGATGCGCTGGCACCGATAGAGTAACGACAATCAACGAGGGTGACGGTCACAACGCACACCTGCCCAGTACGCAAACTCCCCGGTTGTCAATGCGCCGGGGAGTTTGCGTGTTGCCAAAGGAGGCGAAATCTAGTATACTATGGGCTACCACAGCCTGGCCCTGCCTGGCGGTGCTGTCGTGAACGGGGAGGAAAAGACACGCTCTTGTGAGGAGGCAAAAGAACCATGTTCATTGATGGGTTCGCGATTTCAGGATACAGGAGTTTTGGAGGGCAGATTCAAAGAATAGGCCCATGCAGCAAAATCAACCTCTTCATCGGGCAAAACAACTCAGGAAAATCTAATATCCTTTTGTTCTTGGCGAATCACTACCGGAACGCAGTGATGGCTGTCAGAGGCGCCGGTGGGTTAAGGCTTGAACCCATTGACCGTCACATCGGAGAGGAGTTCGGGAAGCTTACTCTAGCATTTGCTTTGAATCCTGAGGGAGAGCGATGCACAGCTCTGCTTGAGACGTATGCGCGGAAGCCTCGCGTGTCTCCAGAAGTACTTGAACTTGCCAGACCCGTCTTGAGATCAGAAACCCTAACTCAAGGAACAGGCATCGCCTGGTTCTCGTATGAGGCGTCTTGGACGAATAGTGTAGATCGGTTCTCTCCATCTGGCGACCTAGTTCGAAGCATAAGGGCAGAAGGAGTGCTGAGTCAGGGACATTGGTCTACCCTTTGGGGTGCATTGACTTCAAAGGGCGGAGGCAGCCTAATCGAACACTGGATTCCTCAGACCTTGGCCGCCTTGAGTCCGATTCGCTTAGAACCTCCAGAGATAAGTCTAGTTCCTGCGATTAGACGGATTGAGCAAGGTGGCTCAGACGAGACAGATAACCATGGCGGTATTGGTCTTATAAATCGGCTCGCGAAGCTACAGAACCCTAGTTACGACCAGCAGCATTTGAAGGATCGTTTTGAAGAAATCAACAATTTCTTGAGGAATGTAACTGGCAATCCGACGGCCACGCTCGATATTCCATTTGACCGTGACACTATAAATGTTGACATGGACAGAAAGACACTCCCCCTTAGTTCCCTTGGAACCGGCATTCACGAAGTGATCATCTTGGCATCTGAAGCCACTGTCCTGCGCAATCAGGTAATCTGCATCGAGGAGCCTGAGCTTCATGCCCATCCCTCGTTACAGAAGAAGCTGCTTCGCTATTTGCATGAGAAAACCGACAATCAGTATTTTATCTCAACTCACTCAGCGCATCTTCTTGATACCCCAGGCACTACGGTGTACCACGTTCGGTACCAAGGGGGGCAGAGCACCGTAGAGGTTGCTTACACAGATGCTGATAAGTCCATAATCTGCGCTGATCTTGGTTACAGGGCCTCTGATCTACTGCAAGCCAACTGCGTGATTTGGGTGGAAGGACCCTCGGATCGCATTTACCTCAATCACTGGATCCGTGCAGTTGATCCGAATCTTATTGAAGGCCTACACTACTCGATAATGTTCTATGGCGGCCGGTTGCTGAGCCATCTTTCGGCTGAGGATCCGGAAGTTGAGGAGTTCATCTCTCTCCGTCGTTTGAACCGCTACATAACAATCGTGATTGACAGCGACCGCTCAGCACCCATGAAGCAACCTAGCCCCACCAAGAAAAGGGTAAGAAAGGAGTTCGATAAGGGTCCAGGATTTGCCTGGATTACAAAGGGGCGAGAGATCGAAAACTATGTTCAACCAGAACTACTCGAAGAAGCAGTGAAGAGAGTTCACCCGCAAGCAGTACGCTTAGCAAGCACAGGGCCATACGACAAATGTCTACATTACACAACATCAAAAGGAGAACTGAGAGAACGTGTTGACAAGGTTAAAGTCGCCCGCGAAGTGGCGAGTCAGCACGCGCAATTGGATGTCCTAGATCTGAGACAGATGATTTCAAAGCTTGTGGGGTTTATACGTGAATCGAATGATCTGACGCGCGAAGATTGACGCGCTGATGTATGAGGTGTATGGGTTGACGGAGGAGGAGATTGAGGTGGTGGAGGGTTTGAATCGCTGAGGCGCTGATGACGCTGAGAAGACCCTCAGCGGTCTCAGAGGTTTCAGCGGAGTCAGCGGTTCGGAGGATACATCATGTATGGCAAGTACATAATCTGCGTACTGGCGGTGACAGCAACAATGGTGATGGGGGTTTCCGTCGGGGATCCGGATCATGCGCCCTACCCGCCAGGGTTTTCAATTGTGTCGGCCTCCAGCATCACCGTCACCTCGCCCAATGGCGGCGAAACGTGGGAGGCAGGCTCAGGGCAGACGATTACGTGGAGCAGCGAAGGCATCAATAATGTGATCCTTGAGTATTCCACCGATGGAGGGGGCTACTGGAGAACAATCGAGCTGTCTATACCAGCAGATAACGGCAGCTATGATTGGCTCGTACCGGATACGCCATCAGACAATTGCCAGGTCCGAATTACTGGGAGTGATGTGGATGAGAGTCCCTCCGATGTGAGTGATGGAGTGTTCTCAATTGTCGAGCCATCATCGCCAACCATCATTGTCACCTCACCCAACGGCGGCGAACAGTGGGCGGTGGGCTCAGAGCAAGCGATTACGTGGACCAGTCTCGGAACCGTCGGTGATGTGAAGATTGAGTACAGCACCAATGGCGGAGAAACCTGGACGGGAATCACCCAGTCTACCGAAAACGACGGCTCTTTCGATTGGACCGTGCCGGACAGTCCCTCCGAAATCTGTCTGGTCAGAGTCAGTGAAACCGATGGAGCCCCTTCGGATATCAGCGATGCCGTGTTCTCCATTGTTGCACCCCCGTCAGAAACCCTGACGGTTACCTCTCCCAATGGCGGCGAACAGTGGGAGGCGGGCTCAAACCATACGATTACGTGGAGCAGTGAAGGCGCCGTGGGTAATGTGATGGTCGAGTATTCCACCGATGGAGGGGGCTACTGGAGAACAATCACGCCGTCTACAGAGAATGACGGCAGCTACGATTGGCTCGTACCGGACACACCGTCCGATGATTGCCTCATCCGTATCAATGAGGTGACCAAAGATGGGGATCAGCGTCTCTCCGATGTGAGCGATGCGGTATTCTCCATTTTTCCCTCGCCCACACCAGGAGACCTCACGGTCAGGTCTCCCAACGGCGGGGAAACCTGGGAGGCTGGTTCAGTCCAACAGGTAACCTGGGCCAGCACCGGCGATATAAACACTGTGACCATCGAATACTCCATGGATAACGGCACCACCTGGGAGGCCGTTGTTGGTCCCACCCCTAATGACGGCAGCTACGGTTGGCCTATACCGCACACACCGTCCGATGATGGCCTCATTCGTATCAGTGCAGCGATCTATGATGGGGATCCGCGTCCCTCCGACGTGAGCGACAAAGTGTTCTCAATTGTCGAGCCATCATCGCCAGCCATCATTGTCACCTCTCCCAACGGTGGCGAGACGTGGTGGGCGGGGTCGCAGCAGATGATTACGTGGCGCAGTTTCGGACCTGTCGGTGATGTGAAGATTGAGTATAGCACCAATGGCGGAGAAACCTGGATGGAGATCACCCAGTCCACCGAAAGCGATGGCTCTTTTGATTGGCCCGTGCCGGACAGTCCCTCCGACAACTG
>CAZQDO010000081.1:0-13449 GCA_964592085.1 uncultured Anaerolineae bacterium
AATGACGGCAGCTACGATTGGCTCGTACCGGACACACCGTCCGATGATGGCCTCATCCGTGTCAGTTCGGCAGATGGCGATGAGGATCCGCGTCCCTCCGACGTGAGTGATGAAGTGTTCTCCATCGTCGAGCCATCATCGCCAGCCATCACTGTCACCTCTCCCAACGGTGGCGAAACGTGGGGGGCGGGATCGCAGCAGACAATTACGTGGAGGAGTTTCGGAACTCGCGGTGATGTGAAGATTGAGTACAGCACCAATGGCGGAGAAACCTGGACGGAGATCACCCCGTCTACCGAAAACGTCGGCTCTTTTGATTGGCCCGTGCCGGACAGTCCCTCCGACAACTGTTTGGTCAGGGTCAGTGAAACCGATGGAGACCCTTCGGATATCAGCGATGCCGTGTTCTCCATTTTCTCGCCCGAGCCAGGAGACATCACGGTTACCTCACCCAATGGCGGTGAAAGCTGGACCGTAAGTTCACCACAGGAGATAACCTGGACCGCCAGCGGCGGTATAAACAACGTGACCATCGAATACTCCACGGATAACGGCACTACCTGGGAGGCCATTGTTGGCTCCACCCCTAATGACGGCAGCTACGATTGGCTCGTACCGGACACACCGTCCGATGATGGCCTCATCCGTGTCAGTTCGGCAGATGGCGATGAGGATCCGCGTCCCTCCGATGTGAGCGATGAAGTGTTCTCAATCGTGGTCCCAACGATAGCGGTCAGGTCTCCCAACGGCGGGGAAACCTGGGAAGCTGGTTCAGTCCAACAGGTAACCTGGGCCAGTACCGGCGATATAAACACTGTGACCATCGAATACTCCACGGATAACGGCACCACCTGGGAGGCCGTTGTTGATTCCACCAGCAATGACGGCAGCTACGATTGGCTCGTACCGGACACACCGTCCGATGATGGCCTCATTCGTATCAGTGCAGCGATCTATGCAGGAGATCCGCTTCCCTCCGATGTGAGCGACAAAGTGTTCTCGATTGTAGCCCGGTCATGCTACGACTTCGACAACAGCGGTCAGGTAGACATCAGCGACCTCCAACGAGTCGCCAGTCGCTGGGGCACCTCACGTGAGAACCCTGACCCCGACGACGACCCCGAAACTCCCAACTATAATGCCCTTTACGACATTGACAGGGATGGTGACATAGACATCGCGGACATCATGCTCGTGGTGGCGCATTGGGGAGAGCCCTGTAACTAGATGAGGAGAGGCTCTGCTGTTCTTACAGGGCCATACAATCAGCGATCAGTGTGGGTAGGTTGGGGGCTTGGAAGCTGATACCTGGGGCAGGCTTGCGGTTGTGCGTGATGTTGGGAGGCTCGTGTAGATGGTGGGGAAAAGTGCTTGCCAGATCGGGGTTTTCGGGGTGAGGTTGCGGGTCATACCAACGGATGCGTTCCTGGCTGCGAAAGACAGCGTAGTAATAGTCCAGAAGCTCTTCATCCGAGAAATCGAGATATTCAAAGACGCGTAACTCGACTCCGTTCTGAAACCAGATGCTCCCCCGGATGAAGCAGGTCGTTGGACTGTTAGTGTAGAGGTGAAGCGTCGAGGACTGAATCCCGGGATGGACGGCCAGAAGCGAGTAAATAAACTGCTCGTATGCATCACGGGGCGGGAAAGCCATCAGGTTAGCTCCAGCACCGGCTCCTCTGGGGCCAGCTCAATGATCTCACCGACAGCCCGGCGCCGCAACTGTTCGACGCGCTGGCGTGACAACTGTTCCAACGCCGCCTCTCGTTTGAGCTTAAGCTTGTAATGGCCGGCCCACTCAGAAAAGTCTTCGGCATGGGAACCGTCATCCAAGAGACCCTGGGAGTAGAGGGCATAGAACTGAGAAGAACTCATCCAGTAACGACGCTCGAACTTGCGGAGCCCTTGCTCAGCCACCTGCAAGTCGTCTAAAATGTCACTAAGGGTAATGGTCGCCATTTCACTCACCTCATCGGTTAGCTTGTCTACCACAATTATACCCGAAAAAAAGGATAGAGACAAATAACGACATTTCGACCATATCCGCCCGGCCAGGTTCGGCAAGACCACCCTGCAACCCAAATTGGTCACCTGACCAAGAAGAAGATTGGACACCCGTCCAATGCCCAAATCCCCCCAATGGCCGATGCGCAAATCGGCCATTTGTGCTATAATATGGGCACAAAGGTGCAAGGTATGCATCACGAAGGGCACGCCCATCCACCAGGAAAAGGAGAAGCAAATGTACACCGTAGAAGTATCCCATCTCGCCAAGCGCTTCGGCGACACCCAGGCGGTGGCGGACGTCTCGTTCGCCGTGGAGCCGGGCGAGATCTTTGGCTTGCTGGGTCCCAATGGCGCGGGCAAAACCACCACTATCCGCATGATGCTGGACATTTTCAGGCCGGACGCCGGCACGGTCAGCGTCTTCGGTGGCCAGCTAGACCTGGCCAAGAAACGACGCATCGGCTACATGCCCGAAGATCGCGGGCTGTACAAAGACCTGAAGCTGGAGCCCACCCTCATCTACCTGGCCACGCTGAAGGGCATGGATGAAAAGACGGCCAGGCAACGTCTGGCCGAGTGGCTGGAGCGATTCGACCTGGCAGAGCATCGCCAGAAGAAAGTGCAGGAGTTGAGCGGCGGTATGCAGCAGAAGGCACAGATCATCGCCACCCTCCTGCACGACCCCGACCTGATCGTGGCCGACGAGCCATTCGCTGCCCTGGACCCGGTGAACACCCGCCTGGTCAAGCAGATTCTCGAGGAGCAGCGGCAGGCGGGCAAATCCATCCTGATGTCTACGCACCAGATGTATCAGGTGGAGGCGCTGTGCGACCGCATCGTCCTCATTGATGAGGGGCGAACGGTGCTGTACGGCGCAGTGGACGAGATCAAGCGGAGCTTTGCCGGCAATGCCGTCGTCATTGAGGGCCAGGGCGACTTCGGCCACATCCCCGGCGTGCTGGAGGCCCGCCAGCACAACCATACGTGGCACCTGGCGCTGGAAATCGGCACCGACCCCCAGACCGTGTTCCGCACCCTGGCAGCCCGCGAGAACGTGAAGATCGAGCGCTTTGAGCTGGAGGAGCCGTCGCTGGATGACATCTTTGTCAATGTGGTGCAGAATGGGGCGACAAATCCTTCGGCCGTAAGCGGAGCGACGCTCAGGACAAAATCGGAGGCGCGCCATGCGTAATCTCTGGTTGATCGCAAAACACGAATACCGAGGCACGGTGTTCAAGCGCGCGTTTATCCTTGTTACGTTAGCGATCCCTTTGGGGATAGTGGCAGTGATTGCGCTGACCATTTTTGTGGTCGCGTCGGGCGAGAACACCCTGCCGGTCGGATACGTGGACAAGGCCGGCGTTCTCGACATTGCCCGACAACCACCCTCCACAGCGCCGACCGACATCGGAATCCGCGCTTTCCCCGACGAAGAGACTGCCCTCGCTGCCCTGGAAGGCGAAGAGATTCAGGCCTTCTTCGTCTTGCCACCCGACTACCCCAACACCCTCCAGACAGACCTCTACTATCTGGAAGAGCCACCCAGCAGCGACGCCTGGGGCGATTTCGACGGCTTCGTGCGCACCAATCTCGTGGCCTCGTATCCAGAGGAACTGCGGAAGCGACTGATCGAGGGGCCAACCATCACCGTGCTCGACATCGTCAGCCACCGGGAGTTCAGCGAACGCAGCATCGTCAACATCGTCCTGCCTTTCGTGGCCAGCTTTTTCTTCTTCGTGGCCACCATGTCGGCATCAGGCTACATGTTGCAGGTGGTGGCCGCTGAAAAAGAGAACCGCACGATGGAGATCATGATCACCTCCGTGACGCCGGGGCAACTCATCGGCGGCAAGACGGCGGGCCTGCTGGCGGCAGCGTTGACTCAACTCTCCATTTATGTCATCGTTGCCATCGTCGGGCTGATCGTCGCCGCGCCCCACATCGAAGCGCTACAGCACGTGACGGTGCACTGGGCCTATCTGGGGGTGATGGCCCTCTTCTTCATCCCGTCGTACGCCCTGATCGCTGCAGTGATGGTGGCCATTGGCGCGGCGGTGACAAAGGTACAGGAGGCCCAGCAAATGGCCGGCCTTCTCAACATGCTGTTCATACTCCCGATGATCCTGGCGGTGGTCATTATACAGAACCCTGGCCACCCGCTGGCCGTCTTCCTCACGTTGTTCCCCACCACCGCCTTTCTGACCATCTCCATGCGCTGGGGACTGGGCACGGTTCCGATGTGGCAAATCGGGATCGGCTGGGTCTTGTTGATCACTACCACGGTTTTCATGGTGTGGGCGGCGGCGCGGGTTTTCCGAGCTGGCATGTTGCGCTATGGGCAGCCGCTCAACCTGAGGGCAGCAATGGCAGTGATAAGGGGGGATTAGGAGAAAACCATCATGCGAAACATTTGGTTGGTCATCAAGCACGAAGTCGTCACCACGCTCAAAAGACCCTCGTTCTGGATCATGACCTTTTTGATGCCGGTCTTGCTCCTCGGTATCCAGGTCTACAGCGCGATGCAGGAAAGCGACCTGAGCCTGGGGAGCGCCGATGCCGACAGGGCAGAGGAGACCGGCGCCGCCGAGATGCCGGTGATCGGCCTGGTGGACGAGGCGGGGCTGATGGCGGAGATACCAACAGACTTCCCTCCCGACCAGTTCCGGCCCTACGCCGACGAAGCCACTGCCCGGGCCGCCCTGGAAGCGGATGAAATCGAGCAGTACGTTCACATCCCTGCTGACTACATCGCCAGTGGGGACGTCACCGTCTACGACAAGAATTTCCAGATCCTGGCCAGCGGCGAGAACATGGGCGCCGCCTTTCACAGTGTCAACGAGTGGATGCTCGCCTACCTCATCAACCTCAACCTCACTGGCGACGCGCAGTTAGTCAACGCCCTGCGAGATCCCGTCCCCGGCGACTACGCGGAGCGACACGTCATCAACCCGCCCGTGGAAACCGACGAGGGTGTTCGCGCCCTGGCTGAGGTTGTCGCCCGCGTGATGCCCTATATGTTCTACTTCATCTTGCTGATAGGCAGCAGCTACCTCCTGCGCAGTGTCGCCGACGAGAAAGAAAACCGCACCGTCGAGGTGTTGCTGCTCAGCCTGCACCCACGCCAACTGATGATGGGCAAGATCCTGGGCTTGAGCGCGGTCACGTTGGTGCAACTGGGCGTCTGGTTCGGTGGCGGGGTGCTGATACTCAATCGTGGCAAAGCGCTGCTGGACGTATCTGCCTTTACGTTCCCGCCCGGCTTCGTAGTTTGGGCCTTCCTCTTTCTGGCGTTGGGCTTCTTGCTCTTCGCCTCGGTGATGGCGGCAGCAGGAGCCATTGCACCCACCGCCCGCGAGGGCAACCAGGCCACCTGGTTGTTGACGCTACCCCTCATGCCCACCCTGATGTTCAGCAGCCTCTTCGTGGAGGAACCGAATAGCCCCCTGGTTTTGGTGTTGAGCCTCTTCCCCTTCAGCGCCCCCAGTGCGATGGTGACGCGGCTGGCAGTGGGGGAAGTGCCGCTCTGGCAGATCATGGTCAGCCTGGCAGGATTGGCCCTCACCACCTACCTGATGGTCGTGTTAGCAGCGCGTTTCTTCCGCGCCGGCAACCTGCTGTCCGACACCCCCTTCAGTTTGCGGCGCCTGGCGACAGGGTGGCGGGAATAGGGCAGATCTACCTGATCACCTGTCCAGGAAAAAGATTGGACACCTGTCCAATGCGAAAATCCCCCAGATGCCCGTTGCATCTGGGGGATTCTTGTTGTATAATTGAGATTCAGTTGTATAAGCAATTGATGAGGAGAGAATATGGGAAGTACACAAAAGAGACCTACCGGAATGGGGGCTTTTAGCATCATCTGGATCGGCCAGATTGTTTCGCTCCTGGGCACTGCCATGAGCCAGTTCGGCCTGACCCTATGGGCCTACGAGGTCACGGGCAAGGCCACGCCGCTGGCCCTGGTCGGCTTTTTCTTCCTGGTGCCGATGGTCGCGCTGGGACCCTTCGTCGGCGTGCTGGTAGACCGTGGCAATCGCAAGCTGATGATGATGCTCAGCGACTTCGCTGCCGCCTTCACCACTGCGATTGTCTTGACCCTCTACGCCACGGGCAACCTGCAAGTCTGGCACCTCTACGTCACCTCTACCATCACTGGCATCTTCCAGGGTTTCCAGTGGCCCGCGTACTCGGCCGCCATCAGCATGATGCTGCCCAAGGAACAATATGCCCGAGCCAATGGAATGATGGAGCTGGCCGGAAACGCCTCTGAAGTCTTTGCTCCGATTTTGGCTGGGGTTTTGATCGGCCCTCTGGGGCTCAGCGGAATACTGATCATGGATTTGGTCTCTGCTGCGGCCGCTATCGGCACGCTGCTCTTCGCCCACGTCCCCCAGCCCTCCAGGACCGAGGCCGGCCGCGAGGGGGAGGGAAGCTTCCTGCAGGAAACAGCCTACGGTTCCCGCTACATCCTTGCCCGACCCAGCCTGCTGGGCTTGCAGACGGTGTTCATGGTAGGGAATTTCTTCGAAAACGTGGCCTTCGGCGTGTTGGCAGCGATGATCCTGGGTCGCACCGGAAACAACGAGTTGATCTTTGGCAGCGTGCAGTCGGCCGGAGCCATGGGAGGCGTGGTCGGAGGGCTGGTCATGAGCGCCTGGGGTGGTCCCAAGCGCCGTGTCCATGGGGTGCTGCTGAGCTGGTTCTTCATTGGCTTGCTGGGCACCACGGTGCTGGGCGTAGGGCAGGCACTGCCCATCTGGGCAGCAACTATGTTCTTGAGAATGTTCTTCAGCCCCGTGGTCAACGGCTCCAACCAGGCCATCTGGCAAGCCAAGGTTGCGCCGGATGTGCAAGGCCGGGTCTTCGCCACGCGCGCCACCATCGCCTGGCTAGTGATGCCCCTGGGTCGGTTGCTGTCCGGCCCCCTGGCCGATCAGGTCTTGGAGCCGGCGATGGCAGAAGGGGGCAGCCTTGCGTCCGTCTTCGGCTGGCTGGTGGGTACCGGCACAGGTGCAGGGATGGGGCTACAGTTTGTCTTTGCCGGAGTGTTGGCAGCGCTAGCGGGACTGGGCGGCTACTTGTTCCCTGCCATACGCAACGTCGAGGACATCCTGCCGGATCACGACTCCGTTGCAGTAGAGGCTCAGTGAGGAGAGGAGAAAGGAAATGTCAGAAGGGCAAGACTTTGAACGAGCCTGGTTGGCGAAATTCTCCAGTTATCTGGATGTAATCGCTGGAGAGGGAATTCGCAAAGAAGTGATGAAAGGCAGTGAAAAACTATCATCCCAGTCCAGCCGCCAGGAAGTCATCTCCTGGACCCAGGGAGCACTAGAACGACTGGAATCACTGGTGGACGAAGGAAGCAGCAAGGAGATCATGGCTGGCTGTGCCTGCCAATACCCAACATCTGGTTTGCAGGAAATCAGAAGACAATACGAGGCAACCAAAGACGTTGACCTGATCCATCGAATGTTGCAGGAGAAGTTCGAGCTATTTCTGAGGGACACCCTGGCACTGAACGACGAGCTTGTCGAAGAGATAGTGGCGAGGGGATGGGGTCTGGCCGGCGTCAAGAAAGGCAACACGATCATAGCCACCAAGATCCCCAAGAGTGGCTACCTGGTCGAATACATGGCAGAAACGGATCCTGAAAAGAAACGGCGGTACTATTGCCACTGCCCAAGAGTGAGAGATGCGTTGAAGACCTCACAAACCATCTCGCCGACGTATTGCTATTGCGGCGCCGGTTTCTACAAAGGCATTTGGGAAGAAATCCTGCAAAAGCCCGTGGAAGTAGAAGTACTAGAGGCAGTGCTCAAAGGCGATGAGGTCTGTAAGATCGCCGTGTATTTACCTTCGGGCTAGGAGGACCTGTCATGAAGTCAGTCACCCTCCCGCAGGTTGCGCTGAGCAATGCCTTTACCCCTGGAGATACATACTCCGAGTAATGGTTCTCGGCCAGACACGACTCAAACCTGCGGGAGGGTGTAGTCACCCATCGGGTTACGAGGATCTGTCATGAAGATCTATGTTGTCTGTGACCAGAAACAGAGGCAAAACCCCAGGGGTCTCGGAAACCCCTGGGGTTTTTAAGTTTTGCTTTTACCCTGTCTTATTGTATAATTGTGGCGGGAGGACACGAGAACATGGCTCGCCTGTACCTGTATGCGCTCGGGCCACCTCGCGTCGAGTGCAACCATCAGCCCATTGAAATCGCCCGTCGCAAGGCCCTGGCCCTGCTCGTCTACCTGGCGACTACGGGGCAAAGCCACAGCCGCGATGCGCTGGCGACGCTCTTCTGGCCGGAATACAGCCAAAGCCGCGCTCGCGCCGGCCTGCGCCGCGCCCTGGCCGCGCTCAAGAAAGCCCTGGGGGAAGGCTGGCTGGAAGTGGACCGCGAGACCGCCGAGCTGAACCCGGACGCCGACGTGTGGCTGGACGTAGACCGATTTCATCACCTGCTGACGGAATGTCGAGCCCACGACCACCCAGAGGACGAGGTTTGCCCCGCCTGTCTTCCCCTGCTGACCGAGGCCACCGCGCTATGCGGCGACGACTTCATGGCCGGGTTCACCCTGCGCGATAGCCCCGGCTTCGACGACTGGCAGTTCTTCCAAACCCAGGGCCTGCGCGATGAATTGGCCAGCGCGCTGGAGCGATTGGCCCACGGCCTCAGCGCCCAGGGCCAGTTCAAGCAGGCCATCGCTCACGCCCGACGCCGCCTGGCGCTGGACCCATTGCACGAACCCGCCCATCGCCACCTGATGCGGTTGTACGCCTGGGCCGACCAGCGTGCCGCCGCCCTGCGGCAATACCAGGAGTGCACGCGGGTTCTGGAAGAGGAATTGGCCGTACCCCCAGAAGAAGAGACCACCCAACTCTACCAGGCCATCAAAGAGAAGCGAGAGTCGCCACCGCTGGTGGAGCGCCGCGTGCAGCTCCCCGTTAAGGAAGAACGGCAGCGCGTGGTCAACGCACCACCACAGGCCGTCAGCGACCTTTTCCGCGACCGAGTCATGGAGATGGCAGCCCTGGCCAATCACATCGGCGGGGAGACGCCGCGCCTGATCAGTGTGGTCGGACGGGCGGGCATGGGCAAGACAGCCCTGGCCTGCAAGGTGCTGGATGACCTGGCCAAGAGCCGCCACCCCGACGCGCCGCCCATCAACGGTCTGATCTATCTGACAGTGAGCGAGCTCAGCCTGGACCGACTGGTGCACGACGTAGGCGAGATGCTGGGCGAGCCAACCCGAAGCCAACTGGCCCAGAGGTGGGCCGCACCGAGAGAAGATCTGGCGACCAAGGTGGACGCCATGCTGGCGACCCTGGGCGAAGACGAGCGCTACGTCATCTTGCTGGACAACCTGGAAGACCTGCTGGATCCAGAGGGGCATCTGACCGACTCCGACCTGGCGTGCTTCGTGGATCGCTGCCTGCACAGCCAGAGCGGCGTTCGCCTGGTAGTGACCAGCCGAGAGCGACCCTACGTGCCGCCAGAGGGACAACGCCGCGCCCCGCGCGTCGTGTTGGACGAAGGGCTGCCCCTGGACGAGGCGTGCGAGATGCTGCGCGACCTGGACCCGGATGGCGAGCTGGGGCTGCGCGACGCCTCCCAGAGGGATCTGCAACGAGCGGCAGAATTGGCCCGGCGTATGCCGCGCGCCCAGGAGCTGCTGGCCTTCGTCCTGCGGCAGGCCGAGGGAACGCTGAGCCTGGATCATTTGTTGGAACAAGAGGAGCTATTCCTGGAAGATGCGCTAGTGGTGAAGCGACTGGCAGAGGAGGTTTACCGTCGGCTGGATGACGACGGACGGCGAGTGGTCGAGGTGCTGGCCGTGCTGGAGGAGCCAGCCCCAACTCAGGCAGTGGCGTACCTGTTGTCACCGTGGCAGCCCAACCTGGACGTGACAGCAGTGCTGCGGCGGCTCATCCGCGGCCACTTTGCATCCTACAACCGTGTCACCAGAAACTACGCCCTGCATCCGGTGGACCGGGCTTTCGCCCTGCGATTGCTGCCCAAGGAAAGCGAAGGCGTGGACGAGGCGACCATCTACACACGGACAGCATTAGAGGAGCGAGCGGCCACGTACTACCGAGGGCTGCGTCAACCGGAGGCCGAGTGGCGGGGCATAGACAACCTGACGCCACAACTGCGGGAATTTGAGCACCTGTTGCGGGCCGGCCAGGCCGACGAGGCCTGCCAACTGCTGAACACCATTGACCAGGACTTCCTGCAACTGTGGGGGTACGCGCGGCTGGTGGTCAGGATGCGCGAGCGTCTGTCGGGCCAGCTACAGAGTCCGCACCTGAAAGCCATTAACCACCATAGCCTGGGCGAGGCCTACAGAAGTCTGGGTCGCACCCGAGAGGCCATCGCGCAATACGAACAAGCGCTGACCACCGCCCGTGAGATCGGCCAGAAAGAGACCGAGGAAGCCGCCCTGGGCGGTCTGGGCCGAGCCAATTGGGTG
This sequence comes from uncultured Anaerolineae bacterium, assembly GCA_964592085.1. Taxonomy (GTDB): domain Bacteria; phylum Chloroflexota; class Anaerolineae; order VGOG01; family VGOG01; genus CAZQDO01. Next base: position 10,479 of record CAZQDO010000081.1, read on the forward strand.
CTGGGCCAGGTGGAGCAGGCCGTCGCCTACCTGGAGCAGGCATTGACCCTTGCCCGTGAGATCGGCGATCGGCGTGGTGAAGGAATGCACATGCGCAGCCTGGGCCGCATCTACTGCGACCTGGGGCAGATGGACAAGGCCACCGGCCACCTGGAGGAAGCGCTGGCCATCGCCCGTGAGATCGGCGACCAGCGCGGTCAGAGCCAGGCCCTGGCCTTCCTGGGTAGAGTTCACTACGACACGGGACAGGTGGAAGCAGCCATTACCTATAGTGAATCGGCCCTAGCCATCGCCCGCGAGATCGGTGACAAGCAGGGCGAGGGAGCCTACTTGAACAGCCTGGGCAACTTCTGCTACGAATTCGGACAACTGGACAAGGCCTTCGGCTACTACGAGTCGGCCATGACCATTGCTCGCGAAATCGGCGACAAACGACGCCAGGCTCACTGCGTGGGCAATCTGGGCAACGTGTGCTTTGACATGGGACAGATGGAGCAAGCCCTCGACCACTACCAGGAGAGCCTGAGGATCGCTCGCGAGATGGGGGACAAGCGGACCGAGGGGCTTCTCTTGGGCATGCTGGGCAACGCCTGCACCACCCTGAAGCGCTATGCTGATGCGGAAGCTCATCTGCGAAAAGGTATCCGCATCATCAAGGAAATCAACCTTCCGCTGGGGCAATGCTGGCTGGGCGGCTACCTCGGTTGGGCGCTGCTGGCCAGCGGGCAGCTTGACCAGGCACGGACAGCCTTCGGCGAGGCGGCTATGATGGACGTGCCGGATGGCAACTATCTGGCGTCAGTCGGGCTGGGGGTAGCCTGCCTGCGGTTGGACGACGAAGCGACAGCGCGGGGGGCATTCACTGAGGCGGTCGAGCGGTGCGAAGCGTTGCTGGCCGAGACGCCGGAGCTACGGGAGGCGTGGCACGCGCTGGGACTGGCGCGTGCCGGATTGGCCGTGATGGGCGACGGCGTCATGGAGGGGGCTGTCGTGGCTTACCAGCGAGCCTGGGCCATCTGTGATGCGAAGGGGGTGCTGGACGAGGCGCGGCGGAAGCTGGATGAGCTGGACAAGGCAGGGCATGGCGATCTCAGCACGGTTCGCGCAGTTCTGACTGGTGGGGAGTGAGGGTCATGCCGGGCAGAGGGCGAGATCATTGAGCAGTGCGAATCCGCGCCCGTTGCCCTTTGCGCTGAAGTACCGCCAAGCCAAGAACAGACCCGCCGCGCAGACCGCAATCCCAGCAATCCCTGCCCAAACCTCAGGCATCAGCGTTAGCTCCAGACCGTGCGAGCCGACCAACGTCATCAGGATCGCCCAGGGCAAACGCCCCACTGAGTTGGCAACCAAGAACCGCCGCGGCGAGATCGAACTCAGGCCAGCCACAAAGTTCATCGTGTCGGCGGGGAAGATAGGCACCAGGTAGATGATGAAAAAGAACAGGGTTCCTTGCCGCTCAGCTACCTTCATCCAGCGCTCCAGCGCGCTGGCGGGCACCATGCGATTTACGAGGGGGTATCCAACCCGGCGCGCCAGGGCAAAGGCAAGCTGGCTGGCCACCACCATACTTCCCAGGTTGATCAGAAGGCCACCAGTGAACCCGTACGTCCAGCCAGCCGCTATCATGAAAGGCTGGCCGGGGATGACGGCCACGATAACCTGCAAGAACTGGACGATGGAGAGGAAAACCGGCCCCCACACACCAGCACCCTGCACGTAGGCGATCACTGCCTCCCGATCTCTCAGCAGCGCCAGCAGGTTCGTGAGCGGTTGCCAGGCCAGGCCAATGATGAGCAGAGCGATCAGGGCGAGAGCACCCTTGATCAGATAACGTCCCCTTCGATCATTCTTAATTGCGTTTGCTATGGCTGTCATCATGGCGATCCTCCTCGTCCGGTCTCTTTGCCTATAGTTTACCAGATGACCGTCCCAGGAGCGTTGCAAAAAGCGTTGCAGAAAACGTGATTACTCGGCCTACCCTCCCGCAGGTTGCTTTTACCCGACCAAACCTGCGGGAAGGTGAGAAGTTGCGTGTTCCCTTTATTGGTTATGCTGTTCCACGAAAGGTTTGATACAGACCGATTACCCAACACGACACAAAGCGGCGGCATCCTTATGGACACCGCCGCTTTGTCTTTGTACTGATTACGATTTGGGCCTGCACACGGCTCCGCCCTTAATTTACCGACATTGAAAACCCTGGCCCCTGCGCCTCCTGACCAACACACTCCCTGAGACTGCGAGGCCCACCAGGCTGACCAACCCCATCCATGGTGCCACCAGTCCCAGCTTGTTCACCGGCACCACATAGCCGCCGACAGGCGTGGAGCTGATGGTTGCCGGCTCAGGGAACTCACAGAGGAGCTGGTCACCGTCCCAGAATACCCCTGTGTTCCCTTGCCCATCTACAAACGTCACTTGCGTGCCACCTGCTGGCAACGTCGCCATTACCTTGAAGCGGATGGTGGCCACCATGAAGTCCCCACCAGTTTGCCCTGGAGGGAGGACAGCCTGGACGAACTCGACAGTCCCTTGAGTATTCGAGGCGGTATTCATCACATTGAAGCCTGGAAGATTGCCCGGCTCGATCTGAGAGGCAGGATCGCCTGCGGCATCAACCACCTGGAGGAGCGTTGGATCGAAGTGGAGCAGGAGTCCCACCGCATAGAAAGCCACCCCATCAGCATCCAGGGGGACGCGCAGTACGATGGTGTCTCCGACCTGGACGGCCCAGGCATTTGGGGGGCTGAAGCCCATGGTGGCGCAGCCCTGTTGAAGCGGTGCTGCCAGGATAGGTAAAACCAGCAGAAGAAGCAAGCCGATCCCCAATATCACCCGCGTTCCGTAGCGAATAGAAAGGCGTTGAAATGACATTGTTCTACCTCCTGGTATTGTGTGCCGAGTGCTTGGCGGCCCAACTTCACTGGGGACACGTCTCGCCCCAGTGGCCTGCTATGAGTATGACGTCTCC
>CAZQDO010000081.1:13549-15399 GCA_964592085.1 uncultured Anaerolineae bacterium
AACTTCACTGGGGACACGTCTCGCCCCAGTGGCCTGCTATGAGTATGACGTCTCCGGTGTCAATCTCCCCATCATGGTCCAGATCATAGGTAGGGTCATATAGCTCATCACCGACCTCACTGCCCCATCGGACGGCCACCAGCATGGCGTCACCGACATCCACTCCAGTCGGTGATCGGAAGTCATAGCAGGGCGTTATCGTTGCTGGCTGGGGGGAACCACAAAGGAGATTGTCACCCCCGCTGAAGATCCCTGTCCATCCACCGGCAACGCCTGCGAACGTTACCTGCGTGCCACCCTCTGGCAACGCCGCCATCACCTTGAGGCGGATGGTCGCAACGGTGAAGGCCCCACCAGTCTGCCCCCCGATGATGGCCAGGGAAAACTCGATAGTCCCTTCCGTATTCGAGGCGATATTCACTGCGTTGAAGCCTGGAAGGTCGCCTGGCTCAACCTGAGAGGTCGGATCGCCTGCGGCATCAACCACCTGAAGCAACATTGGATCGAAGTTGATCAGGAGTCCCACCGTATCGAAAGTCTCTCCATCAGCATCCAGGGGAACCAGGAGTTCGACGATGTCGCCAACCTGCGCGCCCCAGACATTTGTGCGACTGAAGCCCATGGTGGCGCAGCCCTGTTGAAGCGGTGATGCCAAGATGGGCGAGCCGAGCAGCAGAAACAGGCCGATCCCCAGTATCACCCGCGTTCCGTGGCAGAAGAGTGTAACAAGGAAACGTTTAGATAGAATGGTGTTGAATATTGACATTGATCCTCTCTTAGTAACAGCTCACCCTCCCGCAGGTTCGGAGGCGGTTCTTTGGCAGTAACAGGCTTCAACATCGAAATTGAAGTGTTGAACAAGCCATTTACGAACCCGCGGGAGGGTAGCTCAGTAGATGGAAAGCATTAGCAGGGGCGGCTCCCAAGCCGCCGGTTCGCGGGCATGGGAGCCCGCTCTGCTTCAGAATTTCTATTCCCGCCGCCAGGTCGTGGGAGATTCAGGGCGACTCCCCCCAGTTTGCCATGAGAATACTCAGGTCAGCCGTGTTCACCCGTCCATTGTCATTGAGATCGGCTAGACACCCTGGGCAATCTCCCCACTGCGAGACCAGGATGCTTAAGTCAGCCGTATTGACCCAGCAGTTATCATCAAGATCTGCCGGGCAAGGGACCGGGGTCTTGACCTTAACCTGGTAATCCTCCACCTCACCGTCTGTTGCCTGCCCGGTGAAGCCCACCGCGCCGTCGGTGGTGCAGCGGAAGCGGGCGTAGGTGGTGCCTGCCACCGCCCCTGCGGGAACCGTGAAGCTCAAGCTGTTGATGCCGGCCGCCAGCGTCTGGCCGGAGAAGATGGCCTCTCCGCCATCGGCCCAGTCGCCGTCGCCGTTGAAGTCAATCCATGCGCTCAGGTCGCAGATAGCGCTGGCCACCACGTCCACTTTCGCCGTCTCGCCGATGCGCAAACAGGTCGTGAAGATCACGCCGTCCTCATCGTCATTACCCACGCAGGTGCCGAAAACCGGACTGCCAACCCCTGTGTCGTCGCCGTCGGCTCCCGCCGTGGGCTGGCCATCCGCCTCTGCATCCACGCAGTTACCCAGGTACACGTCGCTCCCCAGAACGTGGCTTGCCCCCGTGCTCGCTAACAGCGTCGGATAGGTCGGGTCGGGCGCGTCACCAAAGTCCAGCCCCAGCTCATTGGTGAAGGTGCAGGTGACGGTCTCGCCTGCCTCAAGGTTGATGGTAGCCGCCCTCGTACCGACGGTCCAGAAGGAGTTGTTGGTGTCACTTTCTAAGCAATTCAGGTTGGCCAGAGTGTAGCCGCCAGGTATCAGTATTGGATTGGTTTC
>CAZQDO010000082.1:0-15394 GCA_964592085.1 uncultured Anaerolineae bacterium
ACACCCGGTTGGATCGGAAGGTGCGGGAGGTCTTTCGCACTGGCGAGCCGGTAGAGGAGGGGAGATTGGCCTACCGAGCTCCCGGCTTGCCCACCCGCACCTACTACTACCGACTCATTCCTCTCTACTTATCCTCTGCCCCCCTCTCGAGCAGGGAAGGGGGAGGGGTGGAAAACGTGATGCTGTTGATGGACGACGTCACCGAAAGGGAGAAACTGGGGGAGGAAGTCCGGCGCGCCGAACGGCACCTGGCCAGCGTGGTGGATAGTGCCCACGACTTGGTGGCCTCAATGGACGCTGAAGGAAAGATACTGACCTGGAATAGGGCCGCCGAACGCACTTCGGGCTTCAGGCCTGAGGAGGTGAAGGATCAGTATCTATCTAATCTCTGTGCAGAAGATGGCCAGCAGGAGATGGAGTCATGGCTGGTACAGTTGGCAAAGGGACGGTTGACAAAGAAAAGCGTGGAGATCAACCTGAAGACCAAGGACGGAGAGGAGGTTCCTATCTCTTGGGTTGGTTCCCGCATGCTCAACGATGAGCACCGCACCGTGGGCCTGGTGGCCATCGGGAGGGACCTGACAGAGAGGAAACGACTGGAAGCCCAACTGATCCAGTCGGCCAAGCTCACTTCTTTGGGGGTCATGGCCGGGGGCATCGCCCACGAGATCCGCAACCCCCTGGCGATAAGCTCCGCTGCCGCCCAGCTCTTACTGGAAAGTCCCGAGGATGAGGAGTTGAGAGAAGGGGCGGTAAAGAGGATCTATTCAGGCATCCAACGGGCCTCATACATTATTGAGAACCTGCTCAAGTTTGCCCGTCCCCCTGAAGAGCGCATGGTATCCATGGACATACAGGCAACCCTGGAGGAGACATTGTCACTGTTGGCCAATCAACTCAGGGTGCAGCGGATAAAGCTGCAGAAGGATTTCGCCTCCGATCTACCGCCAGTAGTTGGCAACAAGAGCCTGTTGCAGCAAGTCTTCAGCAACATGATCCTCAATGCCTGCAATGCCATGCCCGATGGAGGAAGCCTGAAGATCACCACCGGCATGAACGCGGGCGACCAAGTGGAGATACAGTTTAGCGATACTGGGTGTGGCATTCCTGCGGAACACATTCCCAAGATATTCGACCCTTTCTTCACCACCATGCCCGTGGGTAAGGGCGTCGGTCTGGGATTGTCCATCAGCTACAGCATCATCCAGCAGCACCAGGGCACCATTGAGGTGGAGAGCCAAATGGGACAAGGGACCACTTTTATCATTCGGCTGCCGGGCAAGTTAGGTAGCATGTAACAAGTCAACTCTTGCCTGCTGCCTGGCGCCTCTACGGGCTACCTGTCACAAGGAGGGTGAGATGAAGCAGGAACTATCCCGGATTCTGATCGTAGACGACGAGCCGGACATGTGCTGGGTCTTGGAGAACATCCTGCGCCCCACCGGTTATGCGGTGACAGCCACGACGACCGGCGCAGAGGCCCTGCAATTGCTCTCTAAGGAGCCCTGCGCTGTTGCCTTTGTGGATGCCAAACTGGCCGACCTAGACGGCCTGGAGCTAGCCGCCTTGATCCGTCAACAGAGTCCGCACACCGCTCTCGTCCTGATTTCCGGCTATTTCTACCAGGAAGACAAAGCCATCAACGACGGACTGGAAAAGGAGCTCTTCATCGGCTTCATCTCCAAGCCCTTCGATCTGGAGGAAGTCCGCCTGATGGCTCGCCAGGCTGTGGAGCGAGCGAGGGAGAGGAGCCATGCCAAAGACCCGAATTCTGCTGGTGGATGATGAGAAAGACCTGGTTTGGGCAGTACAACACAGCCTGAGCGACGAGGGCTGGGAGGTGCTCGCTGCCTACGACGGCGTGGAGGCCCTGGCCGTTGCCCAAAGCCATCGCCCCGATTTGATCATCCTGGACATCGTCATACCCCGCTTGGATGGTCTGCAGGTTTGCCGGAGACTGCGCCGGGACCCTACGCTGGCCGCCGTGCCCATCCTGTTCCTGACAGTGCGCACTGCCATTGAAGACCGGATCAAAGGGCTGGACGGAGGGGGCGACGATTACCTGGTCAAGCCCTTTGACCTGGGAGAGTTAAAGGCCCGGGTCAGAGCTCTGCTGCGCCGGGCCCGGCCCGTTCCGCAAGGGGTCCCGGAGGCTGCAGGCCAGGGGCCCTTGTTGGTGGTGGATCCCCTCGCCTTGGATCTGTCCACCTGCCAGGTGCACATGGGGGAGAAAACGGTACAGCTCACACCCACTGAGTTCAAGCTCCTTCACCACCTGATGATCCACCCCGGCGAGATCTTCTCTGGCCGGCAACTGCTGCAGCAGGTATGGGGCTACGATCCGAGGGCGGCTGACCCCAGCGTGGTGCGCTTTCACATCAGGAACCTGCGCATCAAGCTCGAAGCCAATCCATCTCGTCCCGTCTACATCCGCACCGTGCCCCACCACGGCTACACGTTTGAGAGGCGCGGCTCCTCCTAATGCGCGAAACGCGAAGACGCGATGCGTGGTGATTACATTCCACGTTTTATGTTTCCGCCCCCCCTCACGTAACCCTCACTCAACCCTCACTTAACCCTAACGCCCAACACGACGATTTTGTAGTATAATAAGAGTGGCTGAAAGGCCAACTTGTTCAATCCCCCACGAGGAAAGGAGGTGAGCAGAATGGCTGTCGAGAAGACGATTGCGTCCACCAGTTTGGCCGAGGTCGTGGACCGCATCCTGGACAAGGGCATCGTCATTGATGCCTGGGTGCGCGTCTCCCTGGTGGGCATCGAGCTGCTGGCTATCGAGGCCCGAGCAGTTGTGGCCGGTGTGGACACCTACCTGAAGTACGCTGAGGCCGTGGGCCTGACGGCAGCAGCCGCAGCGCCTGCCTAGACCATCACCGACCACCGTCCGCCGACCGCCGCTTTCTGAGCTCGAGGTGCGGGGGTGCTGAAGAGCAGGGGAGGGATCTCCTCTGGCCTTCAGCGCCTCTGTGCCAGCGGTGGCGGTCGGCGGACAACCATTAGTGAGAGGAGGTGATTCCATGGCATTAACCGATGAAATGCGCCGGCTCACCCAGCACTTCCTGGACGCTTACGACACTCGGATGGAGGCGGTTGTTGGCATTCGCACCGGCACGGCGCAAGACCTGGGCGAATTTCACGCTACGCGCCAGGCCATGTCCACTCAGCAACAGCAGCAACTAAATGAGTACATGGGCCAGCTTCGCCACAACGTGGACGACCTGCGCCGTGATACCGAGACCCTCTTGAAAGAAGTGGACGCCGCCCACCAGACCATGTCCGCTGAGCAGCAGCAACAACTGAGCGAGTACATGGGCGGGCTCCGTCACAACGTGGACGACCTGCGCCGCGATGCCGAGACCCTCATGAAAGAACTAGACGCCGCCCACCAGACCATGTCCGCTGAGCAGCAGCAACAACTGGGCAGATACGTGAGTGACCTGCGCCTCAACGTGGGGGGCTTGCTCCTCGACGCTGAAACCTTCATGAAAGATATTCACGACACCCATCAGTCTATGGCCGCTGAGCAGCGAGAGCGCCTAGCTGGAGATCGCGACCACCTGGCTTCAGACACGGCTGCTTTCCTGGAGGAGACGAGCACCGTCCGCCAGGCCATGTCCGCTGAGCAACAGCAGCAACTAAGCGAGTACATGGGCGGGCTCCGCCACAACGTGGACGACCTGCGCCGTGATACCGAGACCCTCTTGAAGGAACTGGACGCTGCTCACCAGACCATGTCCGCTGAGCAGCAGCAACAGTTGGGCGAGTACATGGGCGAGCTTCGCCACAACGCGGACGACCTGCGCCGCGATGCTGAGACCCTCATGAAAGAACTGGACGCTGCTCACCAGACCATGTCCGCTGAGCAGCAGCAACAACTGGGCAGATACGTGAGCGACCTGCGCGTCAACGTGGGGGGGCTGCTCCTCGGCGCTGAAACCTTCATGAAGGATATTCACGACACCCACCAATCTATGGCCGCCGAGCAGCGAGAACGGCTAGCTGGAGATCGCGACCGCCTGGCCTCGGATGTAGCCACGATGCGCGATAGGTTGCAGGCAGAGCGCGACAGGCTGCAAGCCGAGTTGAACGATGCGCGACGGGTGTGGAGAAACTTCGCCACCATCATGCAGCAGCGCAGAGGCAAGAAGCCAGCTGCCCCACCTCCCCCACCACGACCGCGAGTAGAAAAGGCCCCGCCCCCACCGATGGCAGAGGAAGTGGCACCGCCCCCGCCCATAGAAAAAGCGCCGCCGGCGGAAGAGATGGTCCCCGATGATCTCACGACCATCCGGGGGATAGGCCCCAGTATGCAAAATCGCCTGAACGAGGCTGGGATCTATACCTATGCTCAGTTGACCACCAGCACGCCGGATGAACTACGCCAAACTCTGGGGGCGGTAGCTCGATTGGCCAGGGTGGAAGAATGGATCGAGCAAGCCCAGGAACTGACTCCAGGGTAGACGGCCACCGCTTTTGAGCAGAGGAGCCATTTCTGAGACAAAGGGAGGGGGAGAAGAGGAGACAAGGAGACCGTTGCTATGATCGAAGACTTGTAAGTCAGAAGTCTCCTTGTCACCCCCTCTCCCTGTCTCCCTCTCACAGAAAGTACCTCTGCTCAAAAGACATCCCCTTGTGATCTCACATGAGGTCAATTTGACAGGGGGCACTTTTTGTGCTATAGTATCTGCTAGATAATTTGCTAGCTATTATAGCGCAAGGGAGTTGCCATGTACCTGGCGACCAGAAGGATCCGCTCCGCTGGACGTACCAGCGGAAGTATTGAGATCACACTGCCAGCCCAACTGCAAGTATTGGAAGGGGTAAAATGCCACTTAACGGTGCGGGATGGCTCCAGGCCGGAGATCGTGTTGCAGCCAGACCTCTCTGACGCCCAGACCCTCTTCGACGCCCTGTGGCAAAAGCTGCGCCTGGGCCTGGGCGAGATTGACGAGATAGGCGACTTCTCCCCCGCTGATTTCACCCTGGCCTTCTTCCCACCCCGCCACTGGCAGGAGCGTCCTCCCCTGGCCTACGCCGACGCTCTGGCCGTCCTGCGTCAGCGGACCGGGCAGGAGGATCGAGAGCCAGAGGCCCTGACCCGATTGTTGGCCTTCCTGACAGTGGCCGCCAGCTACCGGCTCGGCTTAAATGGGAATCTGGCCCTGGCCTTCGGCGACGCCGTGGCCTATCTCATAGCCGGCACCCCGGCAGGACTGGGCACCGACTTCGAGCGAGGGATGGCCCATCGGACTTTCTGGGGTGAGGGCCGTGCGCATCAATATCTGGGCTCTCCCTTCGACGATCAGACGTGGTCACAGGCTCGGCCCGGCTTTCGGCGGGTTTACGATCAGTTTCGTGCCTGGCAGGAGGACCCCGAGGCTTATGCCTCCGCCCGGGAAAAGTGGTATCGGGCGCTGACAGTGGAGATGGGGGTGCGGGTATCATCGGCAGAAGAGTATGTTAGCTGATGGCAGATGGACTATCGGCTATCAGCCAGTAAGGAGGTTCAATAAATGGCAGTTGCAACGAAAACTATGACCGAGGGGATACCGATTGCGTTATCCGTACAGCCACGCTCTGACTTTGTGGAGACGCCCACCATTCAAGAGTTGACGGATCGAGCCCTGGCCTACCTGGGCGCCGGTTTCCCCGTCCACTTTCGAGGTCCGGCTGGCACCGGCAAGACCACCGTAGCCTTACACGTGGCCGCCCAGCTGGGAAACCCAGTGATGCTCATCGCTGGCGACGAAGAGTTCGCCACCTCGGACCTCATCGGTGGGCAATATGGCTACCGCTACCGCAAGGTCGTTGACCGCTTCATCCACACCGTCCTGAAGTACGAGGAAGACGCTATCCAGCGCTGGGTGGACAACCGCCTGACCACCGCCTGTAGACAGGGCTTCACCCTGGTCTACGATGAGTTCACCCGCTCTCGGCCTGAGGCCAACAACGTCCTCCTGGCGGTGCTGGAGGAGAGATTGCTCATCCTGCCCGACATGAACCGGCGGGATGCGTACATCAAGGTTCATCCTGAGTTCCGGGCCATCTTCACCAGCAACCCCCAGGAGTACGCCGGCGTCCACGAAGCTCAGGACGCCCTCAGCGACCGGCTGGTAACCATTGATCTGGATTACTACGATCGGGAGACGGAGGTCGCCATCACTGCCACTCGCTCTAATCTGCCTATGGAGGAAGCAGCCAGGATCGTGGATATCGTGCGGGACTTCCGGGCATCGGGGGAATACGATCAGGCTCCCACCCTGCGGGCCTGTATTATGATCGGACAGGTGACGGCCACGCAAGGTCTCCATCCGGCGGCCGACGAGCCGCGTTTCGTGCGCATTTGCCTGGACGTACTGGAATCCAAGACAGCCTTCACCAGCCGGGCCCGCGAGCGGCGCGCTCAGCAGCGGAAAATGCTCCTGAGTCTGATCGAGCACCATTGTGGCACTGATGGCCAATAGCAAATGGCCAATGGACTATCAGCTATTTGCCATCGGCCAGCAGAAAGGAATAGGATCGGGATGAAGACCAAACGCACTAGAGGGATGCGGAACATTCCCACCATACAGGGGCTTCGGCACCGCTCCCTGCCGACTAGCCGAGAACAGACCGTGGCTGAAGTGGCCCGCCTGGAACACGAGAAGGCCCGTCTGAACCGGGAGCTGAAATTGTGGATGGACCACCAGAAGCGGACAGAGGGCCAACTTCAGCAAGTGGAAGAGCGGCTCGCCCTCTTGCAGCAAATTTTAGAGCCGCCAGCCGCTGACGACTCTCCCCGGCGCACTAAAAAAGCTCGCCGCTCACCAACCGATGATAGTGATACTGGCGAGGGTGAGGATCAGGGCTGGCAGGAAATCCAGTTGGAGTACTAGCTAGCCGATAGCAAATGGTGGATGGAAACTATCGGCCATCAGCTATCAGCCATTAACCAGATTAAGTCAGGAGGATACTCATGAGTGGTTTCGGCGCATTGTGGCGCATCCAGACGCGCAAGCATATCCGTACCAGGCACTCCATTCGCACCAGCACCGGGCCTGCTCGGGCTGCCTGGCCAAGGCTCCAGGAAACGGAGTCTCTGATATTGGAGAAGCAACGCTCAGCAGCCCGCCAGCGGTTGCATGAAAAACGGCGGGCCTGCAGAACATCGCTCCTTTGGCCTTGAGATGATGTGCCAATGGCAGATGGCAAGCAATAGATGAAAGCTATCAGCCATCGGCCATCAGCCAAAATAGAGGTTGAGAGATGACAGAGAAGAAGACGAGGGAAACGAAAAAGAAAGAAGAGGCCAAGGTCTCCTTTGACCTAGGCTTTGGTGGCCTGTTCAAGGGCCTGGGCGACTTCATTGATTTGTTGGGGGATATGATCGAGACCGGCGAGGAGGAGGTCACCCGCAGCGGCGAGTTCCGCGTCAAAGGGTTGGGTGACAAAGGCCGGGGCGTCTACGGCTTCAGCGTCCGCACCGGCATCGGCGGCATCCCGCGGGTGGAGCGCTTCGGCAACATCCGCACTACCGAGGAGGGGCCGGTGGTGGCTGAAGTGCGAGAACCGCTGGTAGATGTTTTTGACGAGGAGCAGGAGATTGTCATCGTAGCCGAATTGCCTGGCGTGGGCGAGGAAGAGGTCCGCATCGAAATCCAGGATGACATCCTCTCCCTGGAGACCGCCGGCGAGCGCAAGTATGCCAAAGAAATCCTGCTGCCTGAGCCAGTAGACGCGGCGACGCTACAGAAGGCGTACAAGAACGGGATCCTGGAACTGCGGCTAAAGAAGGCAGCGTGAAACGTGAAGCGTGAAACGTAATCTCACAGTTTTGTGTTTCATGGTCTCAGCATCACATGGCCCGTGATTAGCATGATGCGTACTGTTAAGCACTTCACCCTCCACCGCATCGCCGGCACAGAATTGCGCGTGATCTCTGACGTCGAATCCGGGGTGATCCCTGTCATCCGGATCGAAGAGGAGGTTATAGAGAAATACGCCAGGTCTCCCCAGTGGCGACAGGAGGTCGTTACCCTTTTCATCCTGAGAGATCTGGAGCCTTTAGTCCGGCAATTGTCCCGGACCGCAGATCTGCCCCCCGGTGGCCTGGACGGTCTCCCGCACAGGCCCATCGTAAACCTGTACGACCTCAAGAACCCTGTCTCTTGCCACGTCTTCATCAACCAGGGGGCCATGGAGAAAGAAGGCTATTGGGACGACCAGGAGGCAATCATGGCCCTCCTGGCCCACGAGCACGCTCATCCCCTGGCCGAGAACGAGACGACCCGGATCTCCCGCCGGTTGCGATTGGCGATTTCCGATTCGCGATTTCCGGTTGGCGATTTCTCAATCGAAAATCCAAAATCGAAGGTGGAAAATCTGCTGACCCTATTAGCCGACAAACTGTGCCTCTACGCGCCTCGGGAGCTCTTTGCCAACGAGGTGACCATTCGTAGCGGCTTCGGCAAGGCCCTGCTCCACCTTGATCGGCGCGCCCTGGCCAATGCCAGCCGCAGCGTGGCCGGGCGAGAAGATCTGCGCCAGCAGTTGCAGCGGGAAGTAGCGAGCAGCAACCTCACCCCCCAGGGAGGCAACCTGCTACTGCTCATCGGCGATCTGAAGGGCTATCTGGACCTGGCTTTGGAGGTAGCACCATTTTATCGGACCGGACAGGAAAGCGAGGCCCAGGAGATGGAAGCGGTCCTGGAGGCTGAAGTGTTCCCTCATCTGGAGCCAGCGGTGCACCGGGCCTACACCGCCCTGCGAAAACAATACGTGGCCCTACGCCCCGACCTGACGCCACTCGAGTTGATGGCCTGGGGCGAAGGGGTGTTGAGCCTGCTGGCAGAAGCCCTGGCAGAGAAGGGGCTGACCCTGCGCTATCGTTTGCAGATCAACGAGTGATGCGTGAAACGTAAAACGTGAAACGTGAGAGGAGAGGTAAACCATGCCCGAATCAGGAACAGGAAAATACATGTATTGCATTATTCGCTGCCCGGAGCCCCATCAGTTCACCAACCTGGGCATTGGCGAGCGAGGTGACGTCGTCCACACCGTCCACTTCGAGGATCTGGCGGTGGTGGCCAGCGATTCCCCCGTCGTCGAATACGATAGCAGTCGGCGTAACATGATGGCTCACACCCTGGTGCTGGAAGAGGTGATGCGAGATTTCACCATCCTGCCAGTGCGCTTCGGCACGGTAGCCCCCAGCGTGGAAGCCGTCCAGGAGAAGCTGCTCAAGAGGCGCTTCGGCGAGTTTCATGGCCTTCTCCAGGAGATGGAAGGCCGGGTGGAGCTAGGATTGAAGGCCTTCTGGTACGAGGACGTCATCTTCCAGGAGATTGTGGAAGAGAATCCACCCATCCGCCGCCTGCGCGATAGCCTGACGGGCCGTCCGTCCGAGGAGACCTACTATGAGCGCATCCACCTGGGGGAGATGATCGAGGCGGCCATGTGGAAGAAGCGGGACGAGGACGCAGAGAAGATCCTCACCCCTCTGCGCCTCCTGGTCCGCGAGACCCGGGCCAATAAAGTGATCATGGACCGGATGGTCCTGAATGCGGCCTTTCTAGTGGACGAAGCTCGCCAGGTGGAGTTCGATGAAGCAATAGAAAGGCTCGATCAGAAGATGGGAAAGAGGCTCATCTTCAAATACGTCGGCCCCGTTCCACCCTACAACTTCGTCAATATTGTAGTGACGTGGGAGGACTAATATCAGCCAGGAGAGGAGGATGCTATGGCGACCGGACCTGAAATTGTGCAGCGTGCCAAGGAGCAATTGGCCCAGCTCACCGGGCTCAAGCCCGGCACCGTGTCGGCCCTCAGCAAAGATGAGGAGGGTTGGCACGTCACCGTGGATGTGATCGAGATGAAGTACGTCCCCGACACCAGGGACGTGCTAGCCGCCTACGAGACACTGTTGGATGATGAGGGCAACCTGCTCAGTTACCAGCGCACGAAGCGATACCGCCGTGGCCAGGTGACAGAGGAAATGTAGCCAACAAGCCAGGAGCAAAGGAGAATGATCATGGCAAAACAAAGAACTTCCGTCCCTGAGGCGATCAGCGCCTCCTTGTTGGAGGTAGCAAAAACCTTGGATGAGCAAGGAAAGGTCCACCAGGCCCTGGCCGCTTACCTGAAACTCATTGAACACTATCCGGACGGCCAAGATGTCCCTGTCGCGATCGAAAGGGTACTGGCCATTGCCGATGAGCTTCGCCAGAAAGGGCAGTATCACGTGGCGATGAGGACATTTGATCGGCTGGAAGCGGCCTATCAGGGTCAGTGACAGGTCACGAGAGGAGGCATCACAATGATCAACGAGGAGCTCGCTGCCGCCATCTCTCAGGCAGCCAGTGCCACACTGCTGAGGATTGGAGGACTCTACGAGGAACAGGGATGGCTTCATCACGCCCTATCTCCTTATCTGAAGATCATGGCCTACTACCCCGGGAGCGAAGAGACAAAGGCCTCGGTGGACAGACTCATGGCCATTGCCGGGATCTTTGAAGAGAAAAGGCAATTCCACATGGCCATGTCGGTGTACGATCGCATAGAGCGAGCAGCCCGATTCCAACGCTGGAATGGACATCAGGTGACCCCTGAGGGCGATATCCTGTGATGGCTAATGGCCTATAGCTGATGTAATTGATAGCCCATCTGCCATTTGTCATCTACTATCTGCTATTTGCCAGGGGAGGGAGGATGAGGGGAAATGGCCACACGAGCGAGTATCCGGTGCCCCATTGGCCTCTTCCGGAGGCAGGAAGAGGAGATCAACCGCTTGACCCAGGAGATCAACCAGGCCCGGACAGCGGCCGAGAAAGCGCCCTGGGCCCAGGCCATGATGGAGGCGGTTGACGTGCTCCTGGCCTGCAAGCAATACGACGAAGGCAGCATTGACTGTAGTATATGCCGCAACTTCTCGGAATTGGGCCACAAGACAGCCGCCCTGATTATCAAGGCCGGACGCCTGGACGTAAAACGTAGTGCGTAAAACGTAAACAGTTATCTAACACTTCACGCTTCACGTTTTACGCCCGAGAGGAGGACATTATGCCGGAACCACGTATGCCGCACGCTGTCGAGTCCAACACCCTTGCCGACATTCTGGAACGGGTGTTGGACAAGGGGATTGTCATCGCCGGGGACATCGGCATCTCCCTGGTGGATGTGGAACTGTTGAGCATCAAGATACGCCTGGTGGTGGCCTCGGTGGAGACCGCCATGCAGATGGGCATCAACTGGTGGAAGAGCGACCCCTACCTCTCCTCCTCAACCCACCAACTGGAGGAGGAGAACCGCCTGCTTCGGGAGCGACTCGATCGCCTGGAGGCCAGATTGGAGGTAACAACATGACAAACACAAACCAAATGACGGACACAAGTCGGGTAGGGGTGACTTGTGGCTTCTGTGGTGGCAAGGGCCGTGACCCCTTTGGCATTATGTCCCCTCTGTCCACCTGCGTGGTGTGCGGTGGACGAAGGCAACGCACTCTGCGGCAGCCATTTATAGACTGCCCTTACTGTCGGGGGACAGGAGTACATCCCTTTACCCGCCTGACATGCATCATCTGCGACGGCGTAGGCAAGGTGGAGATCCCTGCCAATGCTGTCCCCTGCCCCCGCTGCGGCGGCAGCGGTCGGGCTGCCGACGACCCCAGTTACCTTTGGCGAGACAGTCATTTCTACTGTACCCATTGCGGTGGCAAGGGGGTTGTAGCTGCCGGTAGTTGATGGCTGATGGTGGGTAGCCGATGGCGTATGGCAGATAGCAGATGGACCACTAACCCTCAACTATCAGCCACTTTGCTGTCGGCTATTTGTTATCTGTAGCGAGGTGTTGCGGTTTGGCAGATCGTTTGTTATGACAACAACAAAGAGAGGTACGAGTAAAGTGACTGCGAACGTCGGGGATACCCGACTGAATCAAGAACAAGACGGACTTCTGCGAGTGGCAGAGGCCCTCCCGAAGGACGCAGGCCGGGGGCTGGTCCGGATGGACCCTCAGGACATGGAGCGGCAGGGGGTTGACATCGGCGACGTGGTGGAGATCGCTGGCAAGCGATCCACCGTGGCCCGGGCCATGCCCGCCTACGTCGCCCAACGAGGCCAGGGTCTCATCCAGATGGACGGCATCCTGCGAGCCAACGCCGGCGCTGCCCTGGATGAGCGAGTGAGTGTGCGCCGGGTCGAGGTGAAGCCAGCCCGCACGGTGTCACTGACACCCGTGGAGGCCCTGCGGACCTCGCGGGGAGCGGCCCAGGCCCGTTACCTGGCCCGTCTGCTGGACGGCATCCCCGTAGTGCCCGGCGACCGCGTGCGTGTGGATCTCATTGGCACCCGTGCCCAGACCTTCACCGTGGCCGAGGCCACCCCTGCCGGCCCCGTGCTCATTGGCCCTACCACAGCCATCCGACTGACCGGCGAAGGGGCCAAGAGAGAACGGGGCACTATCACCTACGAGGACATCGGCGGGCTGCGCCGCGAGATCCGCCGCATCCGGGAGATGATTGAGCTGCCCCTGCGCTATCCGGAAGTATTCGAGCGGCTGGGCATTGACCCGCCCAAGGGAGTGCTCCTCCACGGGCCGCCCGGCTGTGGCAAGACCCTCATCGCCCGCGCAGTGGCCCAGGAAACCAGTGCCCATTTCGTCCACGTCAACGGGCCAGAGATCATTGACAAGTGGTACGGGGCCTCGGAAAAACAGTTGAGGAGCATCTTTGAAGAGGCCAGTCGCCGTGCCCCGGCCATCATCTTCATTGATGAGATTGATGCCATCGCTCCCAAGCGAGAAGAGATGAGCGGCGACCGCCAGGTAGAGCGCCGCGTGGTGGCCCAACTCCTGGCCCTGATGGACGGACTGGAGTCGCGGGGCCACGTGATCGTCGTCGCCGCCACCAACATTCCGAACACCCTCGACCCGGCCCTGCGCCGCCCTGGCCGCTTCGACCGGGAAATTGCCATCGGCGTCCCTGACAAAGACGGCCGCCGCGAGATACTGGAGATCCACACCCGGGGCATGCCCCTGGCCGAAGATATAGACCTGGAGCGACTGGCGGCCACTACCCACGGCTTCGTGGGCGCCGACCTGGAGGCCCTGGGTCGTGAGGCAGCCATGAGCGCGCTGCGCCAGTTGATGCCCGACATTGACTTCGCCCAGGCCCACATCCCCTACGAGAAACTCATGGCCCTGGAGGTGACGTCAGCTGACTTCATGGCGGCCCTGGCCGAGGTGGAGCCATCGGCCATCCGCGAGGTCTTCACCGAGGTGCCCGATGTGGGCTGGGATGATATCGGCGGGCTGGAGGAGATCAAGCGCCTGCTGATGGAAACCGTGGAGTGGCCCCTTCAGCACGCCCCCCTCTTCGCCCATGTCCATACCGCTCCTCCAAAGGGAATCCTGCTCTACGGACCACCGGGGACAGGGAAGACGCTGCTGGCCAAGGCAGTGGCCAAGGAGAGCGAGGCGAACTTTATCTCGGTGAAAGGGCCTGAGCTACTGACGAAGTGGGTTGGTGAGAGCGAGCGGGGTGTCCGCGAGGTATTCAGGAAGGCCAAGCAAGCCTCACCCTGTGTCGTCTTCTTCGACGAGCTGGATGCCCTGGCGCCCCATCGGGGAGCCGGATCTGATTCCCACGTCACCGAGCGGGTGGTCAGCCAACTGCTGGCCGAGATGGATGGCATTGAGGAGCTCAAAGGGGTGGTGGTGCTGGCGGCTACCAACCGCATGGACATCGTGGACCCGGCCCTCTTGCGCCCCGGTCGTTTTGAAGTGCTGATGGAGCTGCCCGTGCCCGATCGAGAGGCACGACTGGCCATCCTGCAGGTGCACACCCGCGGCAAGCCGCTGGCGCTGGATGTGGACCTGGCGGAACTGGCCGAGCTCACCGAAGGCCTGGTGGGGGCCGACATCGAGGGCCTCTGCCGCCAGGCAGCGATGTTGGCCATCCGTGAGTATCTGGAGGAGCAAGGGAGATCGTTGGACAGATTACGTATCGGGAGGCGGCACTTCAAGATAGCCGCCGGCTAATGGCAGATGGCAGATGGCCGATACCCTATCTGCCATCTGCCACCTACTACATACCATAAGTTAGCCTGCTTCACGCAACACAATTGAGGAACAAGAGTTATGGGACAAACTGATTGGGCGCTTCTAATCAATTGGGTGACAAGTGGTTTTATCGGTCTTGTTTTTGGCATAATCGGCGGTTGGGTAACATATAGGCGTGACCGACGCAGAGACGATATTGCTTGGCAGAAAGAAAAGCAGAAGTTTCAAGAGGATTGGGAACACCAGAAGGAGTTGTTAGAAATCCAATTTGAGCAGAGGCTTAAAGAACACGAGTTACAAATCACACGAGAAGAAAACGAACGTTTGAGAAATACATTACTTCAAGGCGTAAATAATCCACTTGAAACCATTGATACCCTTCAACGCACAAGGGCAAGACTCCAGATGGAACACTTAGTATTAAGAGCCGAGATGTTTGTGCCTGAATCGGGAATTATTGGTTATTTGCGAAGTGTGGATATAGATAGTCTATCGAACACCCAGTTGCTACGGCTTGCCTCCGAAGTTAAAAGAGCAAATCTGGCATTGATTGTGTTACAAGAGCTGCAAGAAAAACTAGGCCAAGATTCAGTTGAGGAACTGAAAATGCTTCCAGGAGGAAGTGAAAAATATCCCTCAAAACTTATTGAGGATATGAGCCATAGCGTGATTTGGCATCATCACAATTCAAGAGATGCTAAAGGGGCAACGTGGGCAGCAATTGCATCTGAGGCAGGTCATTTTAACTACAATTACGACTTTTTGGTTTACTTCCTAAAACTGAAAAATCTAAACGATGGCTGGCAAATTCCAGGCACTTCTTATGAGCCGGTCCCGATTCCGTCCATACAAGAGTTTACCGAAATTCTTGAGGTAAGACTGAGTCATATCAAACGGGTCATAGATTCTGGCGACCTGTCCTTGAAATGGGAATGGCCTTCGAGTTGGGGATATGTACCTTGGAACGGCCCAATTATCAACACCAATACAATCCAGAAATTGTCAGATGAAGCCTACATTTATATCGCCCAAAGAGAGTATTCGCAAACCAAAGTCGCTATTGAGCAGTACAAGGTATTACTTGGAGGATAAAATCCTTTACGGATATGGTGCAGGCTAACAACGGGTTGCAGCCGACCGCGCTACGCGCGCGCAAATCGGCGGCCTCACGCGCTTTGTGGCTAGTCGGTTGGCGAAGGTGACTTCCACGCACCCGCGCGGCGGCTGAACCCAACCGTTATCAGCCAGGAGCAACAATGACTCCAACATACGTGTACGCTATTATCCCCACAGGAGATTGGGTGATCTTCGACGAAGTAGCCGGGGCGGACGATGAGCAGGA
>CAZQDO010000083.1:0-15385 GCA_964592085.1 uncultured Anaerolineae bacterium
TGGTTGGACCACGGCGTATCGAACCGGAGCCTGCATTACAAGGCAGCGCGGCCCCGGTTCTCGTCGTCGCTGGCAGCCGTCATCCAACGACGCGTACCCAGGTGCACAGATTGGCCTTAGAGCCAGGGCTGGTCATCATCGAAGTTGCCGCAGCGATGGACGACGATGGCAACGAACAATGGCAAGTCATCGCAGAAGCCTTGTCTGGAGGTAGGTCACTGGTAATTCGTACGCCACTGGAGGACATCAGACAAGTTAGCCATCGGCGTGCACTAGACGCAACCTTGGGAAAATTGACTCTGCGAGCTTGCCAGGAGTTTGAGCTGGCAGGGCTTATACTTACAGGGGGGGCAACTGCCAGCGAAGCCTGTCAGGCTCTCGAGACGGTGGCCGTGCGAATCTTAGGTGAGTTACAGGTTGGGATACCGTGGGGGAAGCTGGTGGGCGGAGTAGCCTCAGGCTTGCCAGTCGTGACCAAGGCAGGCGGCTTTGGACACGCAGACTCATTGGTCAGAATTGTCGATATTTTCCGCGGAAATGACTGGCCGTCTTGCGCGGAAACGGAAGGAGAAGCAAGAACATGACTATGGATAACAAACCTCTATTAGCAGTCACGATGGGAGACCCTGCAGGCTCTGGTGCAGAAATCGTCGCCAAAGTTGTGGCCTCAAATGCTGTTCAGGAGATAGCCAGAATAGTGTGCGTGGGTGATGCAAAGACGATGGAAAGGGCCTTTGCCATTATAGGACAGCCATGTTATAATGTGCAATCCATTGAGCGCATCCGGCAAGCGCGCTGTGAGCCTGGTGTCCTGGAGGTGCTTGACCTGAAAAACGTAGATCTGGACCGGCTGGAGATGGGGCGGGTACAGGCCAGCGCTGGTAGGGCAGCCTTTGAGTACATAACTTGTGCCATTGATCTTGCTCTCGACGACCAGGTGGACGGCGTTGTGACGTCGGCAATCAACAAGGAATCATTGAATTTGGCAGGGTATAACTACGACGGTCATACGGAGATATTTGCCATCAGAACAGGAAGCGAAAAGGTCACCATGATGCTGGCTTTGGAGGATTTTCGCGTGACGCACGTCAGTACACATTGTTCGCTCAGACAAGCCATTGAGCGCTGCACGACTGAGCGCGTTTTGGATGTCATTCGGCTGACGCACCAGGGTCTTAGGCAAATGGGTATCGCTGCTCCTCGACTGGCAGTGGCAGGTCTGAACCCTCACAGTGGCGAGGGTGGCTTGTTTGGTACAGAGGAGATCGAGCAGATCCAACCAGCGATTGATATGGCGCGTTCCGAGGGTATAAGCGTGTATAACAGGCCCTTGCCGCCGGATTCCGTCTTCGTGCGTATGCTGGAACGCAAGGAGTTTGACGCTACCATTGCCCAGTATCATGATCAGGGCCACATAGCTGCCAAGATCGTTGATTTTTGGAGCGGTGTCAACATCACCCTTGGTCTACCCATCATCAGAACTTCGGTTGATCACGGTACAGCCTTTGGCAAAGCTGGTACTGGAAAGGCTGATCCAAGAAGTCTTATAAACGCTATCAAATATGCCCAGCTTATGGCAGCCAACAGGAGTTCAGTGCGGTCGGTGACGACGCAAAGTGGAGCACCATGTCCAAAGACTTATTGATTCACACCATCGGCCACAGCGACCATACCACCGAAGACTTCGTTGATCTGCTGCGCCGTCACGAGATCACCCTCGTGGTGGACGTGCGCAGCCAGCCCTACAGCCGATGGGCCCACCAGTTCAACCGCGAGACCCTGGCCCGCGATCTCCAGGATGCTGGCATCACCTACCAGTTTATGGGCGACGCCCTCGGCGGCCGCCCCTCCGATCCGACCCTGTACGACTCCGATCAAGAGCGCCCCGACTACCAGCGGGTGGAGCAGACGCCCGTCTACCAGTCCGGTATTGACCAGTTGCTCGACCTGGCCCGGACCGAACAGGTGGCCGTGATGTGCAGCGAGGGCGACCATCGCCGCTGCCATCGCCACCTGCTCATCACCCAGACCCTGCTGAGACGTGGCGTCCGCGTGCTCCACATCCAGCCCGACGGCACGACCGTCCAGGGGGAGCGGATACCGCAGCAGTTGTCGTTGTTCTAATGGGGGTAGTACAGATGCCTACGATCTACACCGTCGGCTATCAGCGAAAGCCCCTGGCGACGTTCATCGGCCAACTTCAGAAGGCTGGCGTGGACGCCGTGATTGACGTTCGCCTCCGCAACACCTCCCACCTAGCCGGCTACACCAAGCGCGACGACCTGGCCTTCCTGCTACGTGAGGGATTCGGCATCGCCTACGAGCACCACCCCGAACTGGCCCCCACCCCCGAGATTTTCGACGCCTATCGCGATGACCAGGACTGGTTGGCCTACGAGGCCCGTTTCCTCCCGCTGTTGGTAGAACGAGCCGCCGAAGAGGTAGGCCGCGAAATCCTGGCTCGCTACCAATCACCATGTCTGCTGTGCGCCGAACCGACCCCGGAGCATTGCCACCGCCGCCTGGTGGCCGAATATTGGGCTGCGCGTCTGCTGGGGTTGGCCGTCGTTCACTTGTAGGGCAGCTATGCACGTTTACGTAGACGAGTCTGGTAACCTGATCGGACCGAAGGGGCAGAAGCGGATTTTTCTGATCGGGGCGCTGAGAGCAGAGGACAACCGAGCTATTCGCAAACTGTTCGAGCAGGCGAAACGGTATACTCTACCGAAAGGACAGCGGCATCTGACCGAGATCAAAGCCAGTTGGGCGCCTGACCGCTTCCGACAGCATATCCTTCGCGGCCTATCCAGACTCGATGTGAAGATACACCTGTCCGTATACCGGGCGGAGCGGATACCATGGGAATTGAGAGGGCATGAGGGGCTTATTTATCTTCATTTGGTGCGTGAAGCGGTCAGCTCGTGTTTGACAGAGGAGGTACACGTAACCCATGTGATCATTGACAAACGACAACTCCATGGGATCAGCAGGGAAGACTTCGACTTGCACTTGCGAGTTGCCCTGGCTCTTCGCCTTCCGGCTAATGCTCGTCTGAAGATCATCCACCGGGACTCGACAATTGACCCCGGACTTCAAGCCGTTGACTACGTGTGTTGGGCCGTGTTTCAGAAATGGCAGCGAGGCGATCCGGCGTGGTGTGCGTTGATAAGCGACCGGGTTGTAACCCACAGGATCATTTGGGGTGAGGGCTGAATAAAAAGCGAAGAAGCGGCACCTACTGGCGTAACCCCTCGACTTAGACCCCGCTCCGCAGGGGAACATCGAGGAACACCGATAGGACGTTTTACCCGCTTCGTCAAGTATAGTTTACCATCACTTAGCCGGAATGTCAAATCCCTAACGGAGACGGGCTGTTCAGTTTTCTGCACGAAGGGAATGCCATGCCACCCCAAGAAGTCCTCATCCTGGCCATGACCCAAATGCTCAGCGGCATCTGCACGGCCGGGTTCACCCGCGAGTCCGACCCCGTCACCGGCCTGCGCTGGGTGCGGCCGGTGCGCGATTTCGGCACCCTTCTGCCCGGCGACATGACCGACGCCGATGGTCGCCTGGTGCAGTGCAGCGACGTGGTCGAACTAAACTTCCTCGCGCCGCGCCCCGACTCGCCCCACGTCGAGGACTGGCTCACCGATTTCGTCCGCCACCGGCCACGGCTGCTGCGCCGTCTGGAGGGAGAGAAGCGGGCCGCCTTCTTTGCCAAATACCTCGACCGTGCCCCGGAGGACGTGCTCATCCACCACACCCGCTCCCTCTGCCTGGTGCAGCCGGAGCAGGTGTGGGCGCGCTTCTCGCTGGATGCCTACTCCGGCAAATACGAAACACGGATGGGCTTCGTGCTGCCGGGCGACGCCAACCACCCCCGGACTGCCAGCCGTCGCGGCGTCTCCGTGACTGACCTCAAGTGGCACGCGCTGGGCCGGGCCTGGCTGGGCGAGAAAGGTGGCTTCCTGGCACTGGATCACGACGCGCTCTGTGAGCGGTTGGGGGCTGAGGCCATCTACCTGGCCATCGGGTTGAGCCGCGAATGGCAGGGGGAGTATTGGCCCCTCGTCGTCGGGGTGCACGTCGTGCCGGATTACAAAGTGTGAGAAGACCCACCCTCACCCCCAGCCCCTCTCCCTGGGAGGGAGAGGGGAGAAGCTTCCTCTCCCCGCCGGGGAGAGGGTTGGGGTGAGGGGCGATCTGTGAGGGAGTGATCGAAATGGCTGATAAGAAGCAACACCGCATCTACCCACCCATCCTCGCCAGTGCACGCGAATTGCGCCAGCCACAAACCCCAGCCGAAAGCAAACTTTGGATGCGCTTGCGCAACAGACAACTGGGCGGCTTCAAATTTCGCCGCCAGCATTCTATTGAGCCCTTCATCGTGGATTTCTATTGTGCTGCTTGCCGGCTGGTGGTGGAGATTGATGGGGAATCACACGCAGAACAAGTCGAGTATGATCGAGCACGCACAGCTTGGTTGAATGAACAGGGCTATCATATTATCCGTTTTTGGAATCGGGATGTTCACCATGACACAGATGCGGTGCTCGAAGCTATTCTAGGTGAATGTCAGAGGTTGAGCACACCCCCACCCTCACCCCCAGCCCCTCTCCCTGAGAGGGAGAGGGGAGAAGCTCCCTCTCCCCTGCCCCCTCTCTCTGCTAGGGGGAGCAGAGTAGCTCCCTCTCCCCGCCGGGGAGAGGGTTGGGGTGAGGGGCAGTCATCCGAAACCAACGTGCTCGTTTCTTCCCTACCAGACCCATCTCAAGAGAACACAGCCAAGCAACCTTCGAGCATATTAGACCAGTTGGCGCTCACACCCCAGAAGACTCTCCAGCTTTCGAGTAACGACCGCAGCCGCTTGCTCAACTTCCTCCTGCGCTGGGAGCACGTCGAAGAAGTTCACGCCTGCCTGGATGCCCTCATCCCCCGCAATCCCACCCTCGTCTCGCTGCTCGACCTGCGGGCGAGGGCTTTTTTGGCCCAGGGCCGGCCCGACGACGCGCTGGCAGTGATGCAGGAGCGGCTGCGGCTCAGGGATCCCCTCACTGCTCGCTCGTTCCTGGCCCGCGTTCACTTGGCCCGGCGCGACGTGGATGCCGCCTACCAGATCGCACGCGCCCTCGTAGAAGAACACGAGGACAGCGTGACGGCCTGGGGACTGCTGGGCGAGGTCGAGCGGGTGCGAGGGGACACGCAAGCCGCGCTGAGTGCCTATCGCCACCTGAACGAACTGCGACCGCAGGGCCGCGCCTACCTGCTGGGGATGACGTCACTCTACCAGGCCCTCGACGACTGGGTGACCGCCAGCGGCTACGCCGTGCGCTTGCTGCGCACCGCCAACGAGGAAACGCCGCTCTCCGTCACTTACCTGCGCCGATTGCGCGACCATTTTCGGGCCAGCGGCGAGGAGACCCGCGTCGCCGACCTGGAGGCCGAGTTGGAGCGCCGCTACGCGGATGAACTGGCCGAACTGCGCGCCGCCTTGTTCCCAACCGTTCGAGCGCGACCCGCCGTCCCCACACCGCGCCCTGCAGAGGAACCACCGCTATCCGAATTTCTCCCCACCTTCGATCAAGTTCCCGTCACCGACGAGGAGCAATCTCGCATCACCGAGGCCGCCCGGCAGCTCTTTGGCTTCGGCACCCTCCTGCCCGGCCAGTTGGAGACCATCGCCTGCGTCTTGCGCGGCGAGGACGTGCTGACCATTCTACCCACCGGCGGCGGTAAGTCGCTGTGCTATCAACTCCCCGCACTGTTGGCCGAACGCGGCACGACACTGGTCATCTCGCCCCTCATCGCCCTGATGAAGGATCAGGTGGATTCGCTGCCCGCCAGCGTGCGACGGCGGGCCACCACCATCAACAGCAGCCTGGAGGGGGACGAACTGCGCTGGCGGCTGGACCAGGCTGCCGAAGGCGCCTACCGCCTGGTCTACGCTGCCCCGGAGCGGCTGCGCCAACCGACCTTCCTGCACGCGCTGCGGTGCGCGGGCGTGGACCGGCTGGTGATTGACGAAGCGCACTGCGTTAGCGTGTGGGGCCACGACTTTCGGCCCGATTACCTTACCATCGGAAGGGCGCGGCAGTCGCTGGACAACCCGCCGCTGCTGGCCATGACCGCCACGGCGCCGCCCCGTGTGCGACGGGACATCATCAAACACCTGGGTGAATTGCGCATCATCGCTGGCGACGTGACCCGCCCCAACCTGCAACTGGAAGTGTTCCACGCCCGCAACGCCGACGACAAATTGCGCCATCTGCTGGCCTTTTGCAAGGCCGAGCCTGGCAGCGGCATCGTCTACGCCGGCACCCGCGCCCGTTGCGAGGGGCTGGCTGCGTTGCTGCGCGGGCATGGCGTCGTCGCCGACCACTACCACGCTGGCATCGCCGACCGTGCCGGGGTGCAGGACGACTTCATGGAAGGCCGCATCCGCGTGGTGGTGGCAACCATCGCCTTCGGCCTGGGTATTGATAAGCCGGACATCCGCTTCATCGTCCACTTTGTCCCTGCCAATTCACTGGAGGCATATTACCAGGAGGCTGGCCGAGCCGGACGCGATGGGCTGCCCTCTCGTTGCCTGCTGATGTATTCCTCTTCGGACCGGGCCACGCTGACCCGCCGCACCCGTCAGAATGCATTGCCAATCGAATTTCTGCGAGCTGTCTACGGAGCCGTAAAGCGTCGCCTGGGGGAAAACACGTCCGGGCGAGTCGCGGCGGCGGACCTGGAGCGCGACCTGCAAGCCGACAACACGCGCATTCGCGTGGCCCTGAGCCTGCTGGAACAGGTGGGCCTGTTGCGACGCGGCCCCGACGTGCCCCGCGCGGCCATCATCTGCCTGACTGTAGGGCAAGATGCCATCTTGCCCCACGAACGGGCGGCCTTCTGCCAGGCTGCCCGCCTGCGGCCCGGCCAACCGCTGACTCTGGATCTGGTGGACGTGGCACAGCAGGCCGGCCTGCCCCTTGATGGCATCGAACGGCGGGTGCTGGACTGGGCCGACGCCGGGTGGCTGAGCTATCGTCCTGCGGGGCGCGACCTTCTACTGGAGATGCTGCCGCCGCCACCGGACGCCGCAGAGCGAATCGCCACGCTGCTGGAGCGGTACGAGACCATCCAGGCTCAGCGCGTGGACGAGATTGCCGCCTATGCCCAAACCGTGCGCTGCCGTCACGGCCACCTCAACGCCTACCTGGGTGGTCGCACCATTGAGCGGTGCTCCGCCTGCGACAACTGTGTCGAAATCCAGCCGCCGGCGGATGCCAGTCTACCCGATGAGCGGGAGCAGTTGTTGACCGTCCTGCACTGTGTCTCGGCCGCGCCGTGGAGTTGGGGGCGGCTTAGCCTGGTGCGCATTCTGCGCGGTGATCCACGAGCGCCGGACAAGGCCCGTCATCACGAAGGCTTCGGTGCACTGGCCTTCCGTTCAGCGACCGTCGTTGGCCACCTGCTGGATCGCCTGCAGCACGGCGGGTTTCTGCAAGCGCGGCAGCTCGACCACGGTGGCGTCGTGCTCGACATCACGCCTGCGGGCAAGGCGGCGCTGCAAAACCCGGCTGCGCTGGATGAGCTGATCAGCCCAGCGAAGGAGCCACCACCGTCACGCAAGTCGGCCAGGGAAGATGAAGAGGAGCTGGATGTGGATGAGGTGCTGTTCCAGGCGTTGCGTGCGTGGCGGCTGGAGCAGGCCCGCGAGCAGGAGGTTCCTCCCTACGTCATCTTTCACGACAGCCACCTGCGCGCCATCGCCGCGCACCAACCTGTCACGCTGGAGGCTTTGTCCGAGTTAAAGGGCGTTGGCCCGATCAAGCTGGAGAAATATGGAACTGCGGTGATCGAACTGGTGCGCAAACACTTGGAGGGAGGAGCAAATGACGCGCAAGGTCAGGGTTAACCGGTGATCAATCACACCGTTTAATCACTTGCCAAAATCGGCGCTTTGTGCTATAGTTATGCCCGTCGTCAGGCGAGGCTAGTGGATCGAGAGCTTTTCTAAAGAAAGGAGGCACATCATCGCCGACATGCGCAATTACGAGTTTACTTTCATCGCCCATCCCGAGGTGGAGGATGAGGGCCTACCGGGTGTCACGGAGAAGGTCAGTCAGTTCATCACGGAGGGCGGCGGCCAGATAGCCAATGTGAATCATTGGGGCAGGCGCCGTCTGGCGTATCCCATCCGGAATCAAAAGGAGGGGTATTACGTGCTGATGCAAGTGCAACTGGACCCCAGGTCTCTCGGTGAACTGGAGCGGAAACTGAAACTCACTGAAGAAGTCATCCGCTATTTGCTGATACGAGTTGAAGACTGAAGGGAATTCAGAAACCAGGTTTTTGGCTGAAGAATGCGACTTCTCACACTGCCGAGGGCCCCTGGAGCAATAGTCTGTTCACACAAGTAGAAAAAACCTGGTTTCTCCCAAATCGAGGAAAGGGTGGAAAAGATGTCAAGGGGTTTGAACAAGGTGATGATTATCGGCAAGCTTGGAAGAAATCCGGAGATGCGCTATACGCCGAGTGGCAGGCCGGTGACCTCTTTCAGTGTGGCCACGAACCGCAGTTGGGTAAACGCCGACGGTGAACGCCGCGAGGACACCGAATGGTTCAACGTAGTGGCCTGGGGCAACCTGGCCGAAATATGCAAGCAATATCTGACCAGAGGCCAACAGGTTTACGTTGAAGGCCGCTTGCAAACCCGTGGCTGGCAGGATCAGGACGGCAAGAAACACTACCGCACCGAATTGGTCGCCAATGAGATGGTCATGCTGGGAGAGCGCAGAGGTGCCGAGGCCACTGAAGGGAGCCAAGAAAGCGCCGCTGCACTAGAGAACAACGAGTTTCCTTTTTAACCACCATCCGCGACGAGCTATTCTGGCTAACAAGTCAAGCTCATTACACATTGGGAGGTAACTTTGTCAGACGAAGATCGTAATGACGAGCAGAGGAGATCAGGTGCTAGGAGACGGAGAACCGGCGGCAACCGGCGGCGGAGGAGGAGGTTTGTCCCCCGTCGCAAGATATGCGCCTTTTGCACCGACAAGATTGAAGTCATAGACTACAAGCAACCCGACCGCCTGCGTCGTTTTCTCTCCGATCGGGGCAAGATCAAGCCTCGCCGTCGGACAGGAACCTGTGCCAAGCACCAGCGGCGTTTAGCCACGGCTATCAAGCGGGCCCGGCACCTGGCCCTTCTGCCCTATGCTGCTGAACACCTTCGGCACTACGGCTAAAGCGTAAATCACAGCGGTTGACAGGGCATAGGATGACTTGCTCCTATGCCCTTTGTTTGGTATCTTGCACAACCAGCAAGAGACTAACCACAGAGACACCAAGACCCTAAGCGCTTATCCGAAAACCAGCGGGACGGGCTCCCACGCCCGGCAGTTCGGCGGCATGGGAGCCGCCTCTGCTCCGAGGCCCGTTCCCAGGCCGATTCCCACACCTGGAGACGGGCACGAGAGCAGTTGTCGGATAGGCTCTTTGTGGCTTCTTAATCTCAATTCGATGTAGCGTTGCTGAGGAGATGAAATAAGGATGGCCAAGAAGAAAAAGAAGGTTACCAAGGAACTAACGAGAAAAGAAGTAAGGCTCGGCAAGAAAGCTCAACGACAAAGGCAGATGATCCTCATCGGGGCAGCCGTTGTTACCGTCGTGATCATAGCTCTGCTCGTTTACGGCTATTATAAGGAATACATGGCCAAGCCCAAGGAGCCTGTGGCCAGGGTGGGCGAAGTGCCCATCCGCACCGATACATACGAGAAAACAGTGCACTACTATCGCTCTAACCTCAAGAACCAGATAACCTTGTTACAAAACCAACTAGCCAGCCTTGATCCGAACGACTCAAGCACTGAGTTTGTCACCGATTACTATCAGCAGCAAATTGAAGAGCTGCAGAACCAGTTGCTGGACTCGCAAACGCTGGGCGAACAAGCGCTGGACGACTTGATTGACGATGAGTTGATCCGTCAGGAGGCAGCCCGTCGAGGGATAGTGGTTACATCCGAGGACGTGCAACTGGAGATAGAGACCCAATTTGGCTACGAAAGGAATCCCCCCACTCCCACGCCGACGCCCGTCATCACCACCACCCTGGACGTGACGCCCACTCCCACCGCGACGCCCATCACCCAGGAGCGATTCCAGGAGATGTACGCCACGACCTTAGAGGTAATGAAAGAGCGAGCCGGCTTCTCCGAAGCAGATTTCCGGCGGATCTTCGAAGACATGCTCTTGAGAGAGAGACTACAGGAAGCGATGGGCCAGGAAGTGCCCACCACTGCCGAACAGGTACACGCTCGACAAATACAGGTAGAGACCGAGGAAAAAGCCCAGGCTATCATGGCCTTGCTCGATGAGGCTACTGATGAGGCAAGTGCCCTGGACGCCCTTCGCCTCCTTATGTACGAGGAGGGGGAATTCAAGACTGAGGCGGAGATCAGAGCAGAGAGTGACCCCCAGGAGCTCTTAGCTCAACTGGCAGAGAGCGAGGACCGCTTCGCCCTGCTGGCTCAGAACTTTTCCCAGGACGTTGGCGCCCAGGAAAAAGGCGGCGACCTGGGATGGTTCTCCAAGGGTCAGATGGTGGCCGAATTTGAAGAGGCAGCCTTCAGCACGCCGGCCGGTGAGATCGCCGGCCCCGTGGAGACCCAATTTGGCTGGCACGTCATCCTGGTGCACGAAACGACCGAGGATCCGGAACCCCAGGTGTGGGCCAGCCACATCCTGGTGGAGACCGAGGAAGAAGCCCAGGCCATCGTGACCCTCCTGGACAAGAACACAGATGAGGCTACCGCCTTGTCTGCCCTGAACGTTTTCGTTGAGGCCGAGGTGGCCAAAGCCAGAGCCAAGGAGGAAGAATTCCAGGAGCTTCTGACCCGGTGGCGAGAGGAAGATGACCCCTTCGCCCTCCTGGCCGAGAACTTCTCCGAGGATTGGGGAAGCAAGGATCAGGGCGGCGACATGGATTGGTTCCCCAGGGGAGAAGAGACAGCAGAAGTCGAAGAGACGGCTTTTGGCCTGGCGATTGGGGAGATGAGTGAGCCAATCTCTAACACCGTCGGCATCCACATCATCGAGGTCCTGGGACACGAGGAGCGGGAGCTGGCATCTGACATCTTAGAGCGACGGAAAACCCAGGCTTTCGAGGATTGGCTGGAGGAACAACGACAATCAGAAGCCGTACAGAGTTATTGGTCTGTGGACAAAGTGCCTCCCGACACAGATTACTGAGGCGCTTAAAAAAGACCTGACAGGTTGACAGAGCCTGTCAGGTCTTTTTTAATCCGCCTTGCGCCGGGCCTCGAAGACGTTGGGCAGTCGTTCGACCCTGGCCAAGACGCGGCTCAACTGGACAATGCTGCTGATCTCCAGGGTGGCCGTGATAACGGCGGTGTGATCTCTTGGATGGGTGGCGACGTTCGCGGAAGTGATGTTTATCCTCTCTTCAGCCATGATCTCGGTGATATCCCTCATCAGCCCGGTCCGGTCATAGGCCAAAACCTGGACCATGACCGGGAACACTTGCTTGAGGTCTTGCCCCCAATCCACCTCAATGAGCCGCTCCTTGTCCTCAAGATAGAGCACGTTACGGCAATCCTGCCGATGGATGGTTATCCCCCTTCCCCGCGTAACGTATCCTATCACCGGATCGCCGGGCAACGGGTGGCAGCAGCCAGCTACTCTGGTGAGCAGATCGCCCACCCCCCTCACCGTGACCCCGGAAACTTCTGGAGGAGGCGGAGCAGTTTCTGGCAGCTCTGGCTCCTCTTCTTGCCCCTCGGCCTCTATGAGCCTGGTGGCTATTTGTTGGACGTTGACGTCGCCATAGCCGATGGCCGCCAGGAAATCTTCGATCTTGTCGAATTTGAAGAGCGTGGCGATCCTCTCGAAATTCTTCCGGTCCAGGCCCAGGCGTTTTAGTTCTTTTTCCAGGAGTTGCCGCCCCTGAGCGACCGTCTCTGTTCGATCCTGTCGTCTGAACCATTGGCGGATCTTCTGTCGTGCCCTGGATGTTTTGATGTAGCCCAGGTGCGGGTTGAGCCAATCGCGGCTGGGCCCGCCACGTTTAGCGGTTATAATCGCCACCTGGTCGCCGTTCTGCAATTGATAGTCCAGGGCGACTATTTTGCCATTGACCTTGGCCCCCCGGCAGCGGTGGCCGATCTCGGTATGGATGTGATATGCGAAGTCCAGGGGGGTGGAACCAGCCGGCAGGTCTATGATGTCACCGTGGGGAGTGAAGCTGTAGACGCGATCCTGGAAGACGTCGCTTTTGAGCGAATCAATGAACTCCCAGGCATCGGTCACCTCCTGTCGCCAGTCCATCAGCGAGCGCAGCCAGGCCACCTTGGCATCAAAGGCCACGTCGCGCTTCGCCTGCTCTTTGTAGCGCCAGTGAGCGGCTATGCCCAGTTCGGCTCTGCGGTGCATCTCGTAAGTGCGGATCTGTACCTCCAGTGGCTTGCCGTCGGGCCCAACGACAGCGGTGTGAAGAGACTGGTACATGTTATCCTTGGGAGTAGCGATGAAGTCGTCGAACTCGCCAGGGATGGGCCGCCATAGGCTGTGCACTATTCCCAGCACAGCATAGCAATCCATGACGGTGTTGACGATGATGCGAACACCCCGCACGTCGTGGATCTGCTCGAAGGGCAAGCCCTTGCGGTTCATCTTGGTATAGATGGAGTAAATGTGTTTGGGCCGTCCCGAGATCTCGGCCTGTAGGCTCTCCTTCTTGAGCTTCCCCTCCAGAATTCCGATGATGCGAGCGATGCGCCGCTCCCGGCCGGCTCTCCGTTCATCGAGTTGGGCCGCGATCTCCTGATACTTTGAGGGTTCTAGATAACGAAAACCCAGATCCTCCAGCTCCCACTTGATCTGCCAGATGCCCAGGCGATTGGCCAGGGGTGCGAATATCTCCAGGGTCTCCTCAGCGATGCGCCGCTGCCGCTCTCTGGAGAGGGCATCCAACGTGCGCATGTTGTGCAGGCGGTCGGCCAGCTTGATCAACACCACGCGCACGTCATCGGCCATAGCCAGGAACATCTTGCGTAGACTCTCGGCCTCCTCGTCCTGCAGACCTTTGCGGGTCATCTGGCTCAGCTTGTCTATCTGGCCCAGCTTTGTGACCCCATCCACCAGGCTGGCCACTTCGTCGCCGAAGTCCTGCCGCAGATCCTCTACGGTGACAACGGAGTCCTCCACCACGTCGTGGAGGAGCCCCGCCGCAATAGTGGCGGAATCCAGACGCAGGTCGGCCAGGATTTGAGCGACGGTGAGGGAGTGCTGAATATAAGGCTCGCCCGAAGCGCGCTTTTGACTGGAATGAGCCACCTCAGCCAGCTTGTAGGCCCTCTCGATCAGCTCCCTGCCATCCGAAGAGAGGGTCTCTGGCATCTGCTGAAGCAAACTCTCAAAGCTGGTGGTCTGTGCACGCATTTTACTCTATCTCACGTTTCACGTTTCACGCTTCACGTTTCACGGCTTCATTTGCCCGATTTGGCCTTTTGTGGTAAAATCAACCCAAACTATGGTGAGCGTAGCCGAGTGGTCAAGGCACCTGGTTGTGGCCCAGGAGACCGTGGGTTCGAATCCCATCGCTCACCCTCACATCCGGTGAGGCAATGCCCATCTCAGACTGAGATGGGCATTTCTCGTGCATCTATGACATCTCCCGCCGCCCCTCCAGAGCCCGGGTCAGGGTGATCACATCGGCGTACTCCAGGTCCCCGCCTACCGGCAGCCCTCGCGCCAAATGGGTCACCCGAACGCCCAGGGGTGCCAACTGGCGGTGCAGATACATGGCCGTGGCCTCGCCCTCCAGGCTGGGGTTGGTGGCCAGGATCACCTCTTCCACAGACCCACCCTGCAAACGGTTGATCAACTCACGAATCCTCAGGTCTTCGGGACCGATGCCCTCCATGGGCGAGATAGTGCCGTGCAGGACGTGGTAGAGGCCCCTGTACTCCCGCGTCCGCTCGATGGCCAGCACGTCCAGGGGCTCCTCCACTACGCAGACGAGGGAACGGTCGCGCTCTTCATTCCGGCAGATGGGACAAGGGCTCACCTCGGTGATGTTGAAGCAAGTGGAGCAAAAAGTGATGCGCTCCCTCAACTCACGTAAGGCTTCGGCCAGGGACACCGCCTGCTCTGCGGGGGCTCTGAGCAGGAAAAAGGTCAGGCGCGAAGCTGTCTTGGGGCCGATGCCAGGCAATCGTCTGAATTCCTCGATGAGCCTGGCCACAGGCTCAGGGGCAACTTGCATGTCGAATACTCCAGATTCCTATGCTGTCAAGATGGCGATTGAAATCGCACCTGTGAGGGCACTCCGTGCCGGGCGGCCACCTACGTGGTCGCGGAAATCGTCCACATAGGTGGACGACCGGCGCACTTGCGCCCTCCAGGGGCGGTTTCAACCCCTTCTTCCACGCAGCCTGGCCACCCACGCCCCGAACGCCCCCACCACCGTCAGCACCACCAGCCCCAGCCAGGAAGCCCGTCCTGAGGTCGCTTCGCTTACAAGCCGAAGGGCGATCAGCTCCAGCTTGTTGACTGGCACGACGATGCCGCCGACAGGATAGCCGAAGGCAGCGATGCAGGTCTTGTCAGCGTCCATGGTGACTTGGCCGTTGGCGTCGCAGTCTCCGCCCCAGCCTACGAAGTAGGATTTGGGGCCGGAGTGGGCCGACAGGGTGACGACAGTGTCCCTGAGGTAGTACTCCGTGCAGTCGTCACCGCAGAAAATGCCGGCGGGGTCACTGCTTACCGTGCCGCTCCAGCCCCCAGCCTGCATTGCCACCGCCTCGCCCCCACCCCCGACCTTGTCCACGGTGAGGACAAACTGAATCGTGTTGGTGAAGGTGCAGGTGACGGTCTCACTCGCGTCAAGGTTGATGGTGACTGTCCTCGTACCAACGGTTCCGAAGGAGTTGCCAGTGCCACTTTCCACGCAGACCAGATCGGTTAGAGCGTAGCCTCCTGGCGTCGCCGTTGAATCGGTCTCGGTGACAGTATAGGCGCCAGGACCAACGATGTTGAAGGTCTGGGTTCCACCGTCATCGAGGTTGAAGGGGGAGGGGCCGCCGGGAATATCGCTGGTGAACTGGAAGCCCGTACCGCCTGACGGATCGGTCACCTTTTCGATGACAATAGTGCCGGAGGAGATGTTCTCGTAGTATTTGATGTTGCCATCATCTTCCCCGATGAAGGCATCCATGTCCCCATCGCCGTCCACGTCCACGAAGGTGGGGGCGCTGTCGTCCCCCACATCCACACCGTCCAAAGGGTTGGCCGCGCCGGTGCGCTCGGTGAAGGTGGGCGCCAGGGGCGTGCCGGTGTTCTCGTAGTAGTTGATGTTGCCATCATCTTCCCCGATGAA
>CAZQDO010000084.1:0-15303 GCA_964592085.1 uncultured Anaerolineae bacterium
GGTGGACGACATCATCAAGGCCATGCAGTTCGAGACCGATCCGCAGAAGCGCATCGAGGGATACCGCCAGGCGGAGAGCATGTTCTTCGACGAGGGCGGCGTGTTCCCCTTCCTCCCCACTTTCCTGCGTATCGAGACACAGGCTAAGCAGACCTGGCTGACACGTGATCCGGCGGAGTTCGGTGGTCAGCACTACAACAACTGGGTCATTGACTGGGCAGCCAAGAAGGCGGCCATCGAATAGTCTTCGATTCTCAGAGCCCTGAGGCCCCTGGTGGGCCTCAGGGCTTGCCATAGGCCAACCCAAGACTTCTGAGGTTTTGGGCACAGTCTCTGCTGGCAAAAGGCTAAGGAGCAAGCATTATGACTCGATACATCATAAGGCGCATACTGTGGTTCATCCCGGTCACTTTGGCCATCACCTTCGCTACTTTCGCCCTGGTGCGGGCTATCCCCGGCGGGCCCTTTGATGTCAGTGGGTCGCGTGCCGTCCCGGAGGTCATCATCGGCAACCTGGAGGAGACCTACCACCTGGACGAACCCCTTTGGAAACAGTTCGCAAGCTACGTCTGGAACGCCCTGCATCTGGACTTTGGCCCTTCCTTCAACTACAAGACACAGACAGTGAACGACCTGATCTCCCGGGGACTTCCCATTTCCTTTCAGTTGGGCTTAATGGCCCTGGTACTGGGATTGCTCATCGGCATCCCTGCAGGGGTCATCGCCGCCTTGAGGCATAATACAGTGGCCGATTATACGGCTACTTTCATTGCCGTGTTCGGGGTTTCGATTCCCAATATCGTCCTGGGGCCGATGTTGATTCTCATTTTTGCCGTATGGCTCAACTGGTTGCCGGTGGCAGAGTGGGGTGCGGTGCGGCCAGAGCATTACTTCGTGTACCCTTGGATCCCCAAGCCCACTGTTCAATTCTTCCAGCACGCTGCCCTGCCGGTACTGACCCTGGGCTCAGGAATCTCGGCCTCGATTGCACGTCTCACCAGGGCCTCCCTGTTACAGGTGATCCGACAGGATTACATCCGCACCGCCCGGGCCAAGGGCTTAATGGAGCGCCTGGTGGTGGCGCGTCATGCCTTGAAGAACAGCCTCATTCCAGTGGTGACCGTGCTAGGGCCTCTTTTCGCGGCCGTGGTGACGGGCACCTTCATCGTGGAACAGATCTTCGCCATACCGGGGATGGGGCGACACTTTGTGGCCAGCATCGGGCAGCGTGACTATCCCCTCATCACGGGAGTCACGTTGGTCTATGCGGTCTTCCTGGTGATCTCTAATCTGCTGGTGGATATCACCTACGTCTGGCTAGATCCGCGCATCAGCTATGAGTAGGGTGGAGGGTCTGGCGAGAGAAACGATGAGGGGAGCACAGACATGGCTGTTAGGGAAGTTGCGGTAAGACCACCGGCCTTTTCCGAGTGGAGTGAGAGGGGCAGGAGCCCATGGGTGGATGCCTACCGTCAACTGCTCAAAAACCGGGCGGCGATAGCGGGAGGCATCTTCATCGTACTGATTGCACTGGTGGCTATATTCGCTGGCTACCTGGCGCCCTATCACTACGCAGAAGTCCATTTTGACTCTACGTATGACAAGCCTGGGGCTGAGTTCCTGGCGGGGGCGGATGGGTTGGGCAGAGACATCCTCAGCCGGACCATCTATGGCACCCGCGTCTCCCTCGTGGTCGGCGTGGCCGGGGCCACGGTCAGCTTGCTCATCGGCCTCATCTATGGCCTCATCTCGGGTTTCTCCGGGGGGTGGGTAGACAACTTGATGATGCGGATTGTAGATTTCATGTATGGGCTACCCAACATCATTCTGGTGATCCTGATGCAGGTCTACTTCAAGGCAGTCTCACGGCGGCAAGCGGGAGGACTGGCCGGCACTCTGGTGGGAATAGACAATGCCATGGGCGGCTTGTTCTTTATCTTCATCGTGCTGGGAGCTTTCAACTGGATCGGGATGGCGCGCCTCACCCGAGGTCAAGTGCTCTCTGTGAAAGAGAAGGAGTTCGTGGAGGCTGCTCGCGCCGTGGGTGCCGGCAGTGGACGGATCATCTTTCGGCATATCCTGTCCAACGTGCTGGGGCCTTGCGTCGTGGCCGAGACCCTGGCCATTCCGGGCTACATCTTCTTTGAGGCCTTCCTCAGTTTCATCGGACTGGGGGTCAATCCCCCTACCCCCAGTTGGGGGGCAATGATCAACGAGGGCTACCAGGGGCTGCGCTCCAATTCCCATCTGGTTATCGCCCCATCCATCGCTTTGACTTTGACTGTTTTGGCTTTCAATTTCTTCGGGGATGGCCTGCGAGACGCCTTCGACCCTGGCTTGCGGGGAGTCGTGGGGCGAAGGATACCTCAAGAAAAGAAATGGGCAGGAATCCTGACGACGAGGCAACTGGCCATGGCGCTCGTCCCTTTGGTGGTGGTGGCCATTCTTTTCGTACTGGTCTCAGGGCGTGGAGTGAGAGAAGGAGTCCAGGTCACCCCCTCAGCAGAAGAAGCCTCGACCACGTACATCACTGAGTACGGGCATGAAGTCGAATCCCCTCAAGTGCACTACGACGCTCCCAGGCCGGCTATCGTCTCCAGCCGGTCCCCAATCCCCAGCGTCTATAAAACCACCCTGGGCAAGGCCATGCTCGGCATCCTGGGCCGGGACACAACCGTGCAAGTGCTGGGCGAGAGCACCAATGAGCAGGGCGATCTGTATTATCTGGTCAGGGGCTTCGGAATGGAGGGCTGGATGGCAGCCACGGACCTCACAATCGAGGAGCCATAAGTCAGAATCCATCCATCATAGTCATCCTGAGAGTTCGTCCATCGAATCGCATGGGCAGTGAGGCAGTGCCTTACCCCCATGCGATTTTATGACCACTTACCCGATACCACCGACCCAACCTGCAGGAGGGTGACCGCTGGTGAAAAACAGCATTTGACTTTTCTCTCTTTTGTTGCTAAAATACAGCCGATAAGGGTCAGGGTCTATTGAGAAGTCTGTCCCAAATTGAAATGCGCCTTGCGGTGACGGGATTGAACCTTTGGCCCCCTTCATGGGTATGGCAAGGGGGAGTGTGTCTCGTTGCAGGGTGACGCACTAAACCATTCGAGAGAATGGCCAGGGATGTAGAAGAAGCAAAGCGTCCTACCTACCCTGCTCGGCCTGGATTCGGGATATTGAGGTCAAGCACCAAATTCAGGCTATACCCGCCGGCCTTTTGCGAATGGCTTTGCTGAGAACGGATGAGAGGTCAGCCGAAGCCCGGCCAAGCCAATTAACAATCCGGCAGGACAGATAACCGACATCGAGCTCTCCCGGAAAGTCCTTGGAAACGCTCTCAGTTCCCGTCCCTTCGACAGGCTCAGGACAGGCCTCGGGGGGCGTCGCCAGCGAAGTTACCTTGCGCAAATCGTCCCGAGGACGGGGCTCTGAGCACTTTCCGGGAAAGCTCACATTAAGAAAGGAGGTGACAAGACGGGATTAGAAAGATAAGGATGGAGAGGCGTTCCACCCAGAGGTTGATCTGCATATCGCAACACAAATAAACTACAAACCAACAAGGAGGAAGAAATGTTTTCCAACAAGAAGTGGACAATTTTGATCGCCTTGGCGGCGATACTTGCCATGGTACTCCCAGCCTGCGCTCCGCCAGCCACTCCTGAAGTGATCGTGAAGGAGGTGCCCGTCGAGAAGAAGGTTGTTGAGACGGTGGTAGTGGAGAAAGAGGTTCCCGTCGAGGTCGAGAAAGAGGTCGTGGTCGAGAAAGAGGTGGTCAAGACCGTAGAGGTGGTCAAGGAGGTCGAGAAGGAAGTCGTGGTCACGGCCACGCCGGTACCCCCGACGCCTGTACCGGCCAAGGCACAGATAGAGGGCTTGTGGTATCCCATCAGCACCGAGCCGCCCACACTGGATATCCAGTTGGCCACGGACACCACCTCCCACCTGATCATCCATCAGTGCATTGACGGCCTCTATGAGTACCGAGGCGATGGCTCCATGACACCCACAGGAGCCACCGATTACACCATCTCCGACGACGGCCTGGTGATTACCGTCAACCTGCGCAAGGACGCTGTGTGGTCCGATGGCGTGCCGGTTATTGCCCAGCACTATGTGGATGGTGTCATCCGCCTGTTGCTACCGGAGACGGCGGCTGAGTACGCCTGGCTGATGTATGACATCGAGGGAGCGGAGGAGTTCAACACAGGCGAGATTGACGATCCCGAGTTGGTGGGTGTCAAGGCCCTGGACGACTACACCTTTGAAATCACGCTCAAGGCGCCCACCCCTTACTTTGAGACCGTCTTGCCCTTCTCCACCTTCTACCCTGTCCGCCTGGATATCGTTGAGAAGTACGGGGACCTGTGGACCGAGCCGGGCAACTACGTCAGCAACGGGGCCTATCTGCTGGATGCCTGGGAGCACCAGGCTGAGGTGGTGCTGGTCAAGAACCCCACCTACTGGAACGCCGATGCAGTGAAGATCGAAAAGGTCACTATCCCTATCATTGAGGAGTCGGTGACCGCATTGGCCCTCTACGAGAATGATGAGCTCCATAGCAGTGGTCAAGCTGGCCTTCCTTCCGAGGAGATGCCACGCATCACCACCGACCCTGTCCTCAGCAAGGAACTCCGTATCCTGCCTCGCCCCGGCGTCTACTACGTCGGCCTGAACGTCCTGCGAGCCCCCACGGACAACGTGTTGGTGCGCAAGGCTTTGGCCTCAGCCGTTGACCGCCGGTCCATCATTGACAACGTGGTCCAGCGACCGTGGCTCAACGCGCTATGCTGCACCACGCCACCCAGGATCCTGGGCTACCAGGAGTGCGGCACGTGCGGCTACGACTTCGATCCTGAGAAAGCCCAGGCCTACCTGGCCGAGGCTGGCTATCCGGGCGGTGAGGGCATGGATCCCATCATCTTCTGGTTCAACCGGGCGGACTACAACGAGGACGTGATTGAGGCCGTGGCTGCCATGTGGGAGGCAAACCTGGGTGTCACGGTGGAGCTGCGCACCAACGAGTGGGCCGTCTACCTGGACTACCTGGATGCCTGCAACACCACCAAGGAAGACCTGGCAGCCTGTGAGTTCAACGCCTACCGCATGGGATGGGTGATGGACTACGGCGATCCGCAGAACCAGCTCGAGGTGGTCTTCGCGCCCTCGTCAACCTTCCAGTACACCGGTTGGGAGAGTGAGCGCTTCGACGAGCTCATGGATCTGGCCGGCTCCTCGTTCGTCATCGAAGAGCGCGAGGATTACTACAAAGAGGCCGACAAGATCCTGTCTGAGGATGAGGTCTCGATCATCCCCATCCACGGCTACGAGCTGAATCAGTTGGTCAAGGAAGGCGTCACGTTCGAGCTTCCGCCTTTCGGTCAGCCCGCGTTCATTCACTGGGAGCTGCCGTAAGTTTTGTCTACCTGAGCTATGTAGCTCTCACTCCGAGAGCTACATAGCTCTTTTTGCAATCATTTAAGGTCAAGCATTCGAGAATAGAACAGACCTCGGAGGTCCATGCTATATCCGAGGTCTTGAACTGCGATAACCTGGACAGGAGCGTGAACAGGTCTGCTAGAGGTCTGTTCCATAAGTTTCTGGGGTAAGGATTGCCCTATCCGAAAACCCAGCAAGAGGCGGTTCCCACGCCGCTGAACTGCCGGGCGTGGGAACCCGGCCTGCTGCTTTTCGGATGGGCACTAAGAACTTTTGGGAGGCACCTCTACCAGTGCCCTGAAGCCAACAGAAGGGGAGAAAGATGACCACCTATATCATCAGAAGATTTCTGTGGTTGGTGCCCGTCATACTGATGGTTACCGTTGTGACATTTACTGCCATGAGGCTGGTGCCCGGAGGGCCTTTTAGCACCCAGGGCCGGCCCATGTCGCCCGAGATCCGAGCCAACTTCGAGGCCCGCTATCACCTCGACGAGCCAACCTGGAAGCAATATTTCCGCTACATGTTGGGTGATTTCGTTGACACCGGCGACATCCGGGACTTCGGAAAGAACGGCCTGTTGAGATTTGACCTGGGTCCCTCCTATCACTATCGGGGGCGCACTATCAACAATGTGCTGTTCGATGGTGGAATAGTGAAAGCGGCCGTCTCGGTCTCAGCTCAGTTGGGCATCCTGGCCACCATCATAGCGGTGAGCATAGGCATTCCCCTGGGCATCATCTCGGCCCTCAAGCAGAACACCGCCATTGACTACGTTGGCATGTTCTTTGCCATGCTGGGCGTATCCATCCCTAACTTCGTGGTGGGGCTGATACTAATACTGGCCATGCTCTGGCTAAGCCAGCATGATCTGCCAGCTCTCCCCCTGGCCCGCTGGGGCACGAAGGATCTTTGGGACTGGTTCAGCCACATGATCCTGCCGGCCTTCACCCTGGGCACGGGAGGATCGGCCTTGATCGCCCGCCTGACCCGGGCCAGCGTGTTGGAGGTGATCCGTCAGGACTACATCCGCACTGCGCGAGCCAAGGGATTACGAGAGCGAGCAGTGATCTTCGCCCATGCCCTCAAGAACTCGCTGATTCCTGTGACCACCGTCCTGGGGCCCCTCATGGCCGCCTGGTTGACAGGCTCTTTCATCATCGAGCACGTCTTCTCGGTACCCGGCATCGGGCGCTTCTTCGTCAGCAGTATAACCGACCGTGACTACACCCTGATCATGGGTACCATTCTGGTCTACGCCGTGCTGCTGGTGGTCATGAATATCCTGGTGGATATTTCCTACGCCTTCCTGGATCCGCGCATACGTTTTGACTGATTATCACCTTTTAAGAGAAACCTGGTTTTTTCTTTGCAGAGGACAGGATTTTGGCTGACGGGGACAGTTGAACCGGTCACACACAGCCCCGCTGACAAAAAAACCAGGTTTCTGAGGGAATAGTTCAAGGAGATACTATGACTGAAGGAGCAATGGTAGCTGAGCGTCGAGGACTGGCTTTGGAAGAGAGGTTCACCCGACCTCCAGAGAGCCTGTGGCGAGACGCCTGGAAGCGGCTGCTACGCAATAGGGCATCCGTGATAAGTGGCATTTTCATCATCGTCGTTGTCGTGGCTGCCATCTTCGCCGACGATGGCATCATATCCTGGGCCCTGGGCCGCGACCCCCAACCTTTGTTGGCCCCTTACGGCTACAAGGAAGTTGATTTCGAGAACACCCGGGCCAGCCCCAGCTTACAGCGCCCGGTCGAGGGCGGGTTTCCGCACATCATGGGTACCGACAAATATGGGCGAGATGTGTTCAGCCGGATCATATACGGTGGCCGGGTATCCATTGCCGTCGGCATCTTCGGCTCTCTGGTGATCATGGTCTTTGGCCTGGTCTATGGGATGGTATCGGGCTACCTGGGCGGCCGCACTGACACATTGATGATGCGTTTCGTGGACATCATGTACGCCTTCCCTACCTTGCTTTTCATCATCCTGCTCATGGTCATCTTCGGCTCCACAGCCGGCCTGCCGGCCATACGCAACCTGGTGCTGGGCATTGGGTTGGTGAGTTGGATGGGCATGTCGCGTCTGGTGCGCGGACAGTTTCTCTCTCTCCGAGAGAAGGAATTTGTAGAAGCAGCCCACATGATCGGGACCAGAGATGTGTCCATCATCACCCGTCACCTGCTGCCTAACAGCCTGGGCCCCATCGTCGTGTACGTCACCCTGAACATGCCGAATCTGATCATGACCGAGGCTACGTTGAGCTTCATCGGTCTGGGCGTGCCACCCCCCTTCCCCAGTTGGGGCCAGATGATCAACGAGGGCTGGCGGGCCATGAGGACCGACGCCCATCTGATCCTCTTCCCGGCATTGGTGCTCTCCCTGGTGATGCTGGCCTTCAACTTTCTGGGCGATGGCCTGCGCGACGCCCTGGATCCGCAGATGCGGGGTACCACGTAGGCAGCGCGCAGGGCTCCAAGTCTCAATAATCGTCTCTCAGGCGGGGAACCATGTTCTCCGCCTGTGCATAAATTGAGGTGAGATAGATGGAACGAGGTAGAAAACCTGGGCCACGATTATCCCTGGCCTCGGTGGTGGGACTGGCTCTACTGGCGCTGGTGGCCACGGGCTGCGGACTGACTCCCACCCACACGCCTCGCGCCTCGGACCAGTGGAGCAACGGGAAGCTGCTAGGCACAGCCATCCTGAACAACCCGGTGGCCTTGCAGGTAGATGAGGCAGGGAATAGCTTCATGGTGTGGATCGGGCTTGAGCATGAGCTGCATTTTGCCCGCTTGAACGAGCAGGCTGAGGTAGTCGTCCAGGCCCCTCTCGACCTGCACACCACCTCAGCCATGAAGCCCCAGCTCACGATGGATACCACAGACCAACTGCACCTTACCTGGCTGGACAAAGAGGAGCGGACCACGCAGCTCTTTTATGCCCGTCTGTCGGCTGATGGTGAGGTGATCCAGGAAGCGACGGTTATCTCGCCGCCCGAACGGCGGGTGACCCACAGCTCGATGGTCATTGACCCTGTCGGGCAG
Organism: uncultured Anaerolineae bacterium; assembly: GCA_964592085.1. Lineage (GTDB taxonomy): Bacteria > Chloroflexota > Anaerolineae > VGOG01 > VGOG01 > CAZQDO01. The sequence continues at coordinate 8,502 of CAZQDO010000084.1, forward strand.
ACTGTAGAGCTCTTCTGGTCTGATAACGTGTACGTCCGCCCTGGCTGCTACCACGCCACGCTCTACTGGTCGGGAACAGTTGTCGTGCCGGCAGAAATGCTGATTCCGGACGGACTACTGCCAGCGGCTCAGATAGATCGCCAGGGTTTCGTGCACCTGGCCTGGAGGGTAGAGTTGGAGCCGGACGAGCCCACGTTCCACTACGCCGTCTACGATCCCCAACGCCGCATGCTGGGCCCAGACATCCCAGCGGTTGAACCCCTGATCCAGATGAGCTTGTTTGGCGGGCCAACGGCCGGCGCCTCGTTCGACGGCCCCTGGCTGGGGCTGGACGAGAGCTCGGTCTACCTGGCCTGGGTACCGGAGATGCGTGAAAGGACGACCACTTTGAATTTCACCTTCTACCAGGCCTTTCCTCAGCCCGCATTGAATCAACATCGTGGCGAGGAGACCTTCGATTACCCGCCCCCGGAAGTGACGAGCGAGGCAGTCCAGGTTCAGGGCGTTGACCCAACTCTGACGGGTCAGCCGCGATTCCTGGAGGGCCAGCCAGCGCACCAGGTGTTAACCTGCTTTACCCAGACTCCCGGCCCAGGCAACATAGAGACGCTTCAGATCGCAGTCGTTGACGTTGGAGCCGAGCAAGTGGAAGGGCAAGAAATCGTCAATGCGAGCGCTGGCGCTTCGGTGCGGCCCAGCGTGGCCATGGACGGTCGAGGTAATCTTCACCTGGCATGGATTGATACCGCCGGCTTCGAGCGCTACCACGTTGTCTATGCCAGCACCTCGTCCGAGGCCAAAGAAGCTCTCAACCGCCTCACCACCTACGATGTCGTGAACAGAGTCCTGGGCTGGGTGATGAGCTTTCTCTCCTCCCTTTTCTTCATCCCTGTCCTTTTGAATTGGATACTCATTCCTCTCGGATGGCTTGCCCTTTTCACTTTGGCTACCAGGGAATCTGAGATCTCGGACCCCCACGGTCGCAGGGCGCTTATCCTGGCCATACTCCTGCAGCTAGCAACCAAAACCATCTTCTTCCCTGACTTGCTGAGCCGATCTCCACTGACTTCTCTGCTATCTCCTCCACTAGGGCTTATTCTGGGGCGCTGGATCATTCCTTCGCTCCTGGCTGCCATATCTGCAGGCGCGATGTGGGCCTACCTGAAGCGCGAGCGCAGCCAATCCATTTTTGTCAGCTACTTCATCTACGCCGCTGTGGACTCTCTCCTGACCCTGGTTGTCTACGTGGCCCCTCTCATGACCTGATTCGCGTTTCGGGTTTCGGGTTACGAGTTTCGAGTTAAACTACAACGCGAAACTCAAGCCTGGAAACTCGAAACAGGAACGGATGTAATGAGGCACATTACTGCCGTTGGTGTCGTTTTCTGTATCCTTTGCTGGCTGGGCACGGCCTGCCAGGCCCCCTCGTTGCCCCCCACCAATGTCCCGCTCCCGACCGTTACGCCCTCTGTTCCTACCCGGACACCCATGCCTACGCCCGGCCCACTGACGGATGCCGAGGCCATCGCGCTGGTTCAAGAAGAAGCAACTGCTCGCGGAGTCGCTCCCCATACATTGAGGATCATCATAGAGAGTAAGTCACGGTCAGCGTCCATTCGCTATTCAAGCGCATACGCCGTTGACAGCGCGGTATTTCAGGCCCAGACAGTGCTCGTCGCCCTGGCCACAGCCCGAGCTATGGTCAGAGTCCGCCCTCCCATCAGCGGAGGAATACGCCTGGCTGTCGTGCCTGGCGGCGAGAGCGAGGAGGTAGGGCTTAAAGTGATCGTCATCGGCTGGCCCATCTTGGAGGCATGGGCCAATGGCTCCATCTCCGACCAGGAGTTTGTGAGCCAGTGGACGGAAGGTGCCATCACCAAGGAATAAGGAATGAGGAAACCGCTGGCTATCAGTGAAATCGGTCCTGTAAGTTCCCCTGAGTTCCCTAACCCGGATAAGCCGGAACCAAACAGGATTCAAAACCACCAAGTCACCAAGACACCAAGTTCTTTAGTTTTTTCCTGATTCGTGTCTTTCTGTCTTTGTGGTTGAAATTCTTGCACATTGGGCAAGAATTTCAACGGTAAGGTATTAAGGCCCGGGAACTCGTAGGAACTCTGACGGTTCTTCTTTTCAGACTGGGCAGTTATTGAGGAGGTCACATGGTCTTGCGCTTTGTGGGACGTCTCATCTCCATACCCGTCATTCTGATCGCTCTGGTCTTCCTGGTCGCACTGGCCATAAACCTGGGGCAAGAAGGAAACTTGCAGGCGCTATCGTCGGCCGTCCCTTCCGCCGCTGGCTTCACTGCCGACTACCTGAAGGGACTGGCCCGGGGCGACCTGGGCATCATCGCCTCCGTCCACAGCGCCATCCCGGGTACGCCTGTGACCACCGCACTGGGCGACACCCTGCCAAAGTCCCTGGGCCTGATGGCCTTCGCACTGGCGCTGGCCGCGCTGATCGGCCTGACCCTGGGGATCGGCGCCTCCTTCCGGCGAGACAGCCGCTTCTCCAAGCTGCTGCTTTTCACCTCGGTGCTGGGCATCTCCACCCCCAGTTTTTTCGCCGCCATGCTGCTGATCTGGTTCGGCGTCTGGCTGTACCAGACCACCAGCAGGCACATTATCCCCATCTCCGGCTTTGGATGGGACCTCCACCTGCTCCTACCCGCCGTGGTGCTGGCAGCCCGCCCCGCCGCTGCCGTGACACGCCTCAGCTTCAACGCCCTGGTGGAGATCCTGGGGTCGGACTACATCCGCACGGCCACAGCCAAAGGACTGAGGCCCCGTCTGATTCTCCTGCGACACGTGCTACGTAACGCGGGGGTGCCCCTGCTGACCACCGTGGGGGTTTCCCTGCGCTTCAGCCTGGCGGTGCTCCCCATCGTGGAGTACATCTTTAATTGGCCAGGGATTGGCCTGCGTCTTCTGAAGGCCATCGAGGCTCAGGATACCACCGCGGTGATCGGCATGACCCTCCCCCTCATCTTCGTCTTCGTCCTAGTCAACCTGCTGCTGGAGGCCCTCTACCCGCTGGTGGACCCCCGGCTGCGGGCCTCGGAGGTCGGTGCAGCATGAAACCCATCACCTTCTGGCAACGGCTAGGCCGGGCCGTGCGAGACTCCTACTTCGTCATCGGCTCTGTGTTGGTCACTTTCCTCGTCCTGGCAGCCGTCCTGGGGCCAGACGTGGCCCCCCACAATCCCTTCCTGGTGGAGCGCTTGCAGTGGATTGACGGGGAGCTGCACAAAGCCCCTTTCCCCCCCAGCAACTCATATCCCTTGGGGACAGACGACCTGGGGCGGGATCAGCTTTCCCTACTACTCTACGGCGCCAGAGTGACCCTGGTGATGGGCTTTGTGGCCACCATCGTACGACTGCTATTGGGACTCATCCTGGGCACCTTCGCCGGCTGGTGGCCGGGCAGCCTCTTTGACCGGGCCGTCAGTGCCGTCGCCGAGCTCTGGGCCGCCATACCTGGCCTGATCCTGGCCATGCTGGTGGTCTTTGCCATCGGTGTTCATCGGGGGCAGATCGCCTTCGTCGTGGCCCTTTCGGTGGTCGGTTGGGGGGAAATCGCCCAGATCGTACGGGGGCACGTTCTGACCATCCGCAACAGACTCTTCATCATGGCCGCGCGGGCGGTGGGGCTCAGCTCCCCCAGCATCCTCAGCCGCCACGTCCTGCCCAACCTCCTGCCGACCCTTCTGGCCCTGGCAGCGCTGGAGATGGGAGCCGTGCTGCTCCTGTTGGGGGAGCTGGGCTTCCTCAACATCTTCATCGGCGGCGGGCGCACCGGCTACAACATGGCGACGTGGGAGGTGCGCCACTACTTCGATGTGCCCGATTGGGGGGCGATGCTGGGCTCCTCCTGGCGCTGGTTCCGCTCGTACCCCTGGTTCCCCATGGCCCCGGCATTGGCCTTCTTCGTCGCCATCCTGGGCTTCAATCTCTTCGGCTATGGCCTGCAACGGTTCATCGAGCGGGGGCGATTCCATCCCAGCGGTTGGTCGGTAGTCCGCTTCCTCCTGGTCGTCGCTCTGCTCCTCATGGGCGCTCGCGCTCTGCTGCAAAACGCCGGCATCGAGGCTCAGCTCGCCCAACTGGTCAAAGGATTCAACGTGGACCGAGCCTGGGATGACATCACCTATCTCACCCAGCCGGAGTTGGAGGGGCGACCCAGCGGCACCGAGGGTGGGATCAAGGCCACTGATTACATCGTCTCTCAATTCGAGCAAGCCGGATTGACCCCCATCACAAAGGATGGGAGCTACCTCCAGTCTTACACCACCCCCCGCGGGCAGGTCATCCGTGCGCCAGATTTGGAAGTGCTGGACGCGACCGGGGAATCGCAACTACGGCTTACCGACGGCGTCTCCACAGATCCCTGGCAAGCCTTCCACGCAGAGGGAAGCACGGAGGCAGAGCTGGTGGTGATAGCAAACGCAAAGCGTACCGTGATGGAAGAAGGGATCCTGCTGATGCTCAATCCAGACGAACAACTGGAAATGCCCTACCACATCGCCCCACCCTACTCAGCAGTCCTACGCCTGGTGCCCGATGACGAACTGGCTCCCCAGGATCAGCTCCCCATCTTCGACCACGGCAGATACCTGGACATAGAGTCTCTGCCCACCTTCCCCAACCTCCTCATCGGAGAATCCGCTGCCCGCCAGATGTTGGCAAAGACAGGGCTGGATCTGGAAGAGCTCTACGCGGAGATGGAGGTGGGGGAGGAGATGGCAGTGCGCACCGGCTTGCAGGTGCGTCTAACGTATGGCCTGGTCTACGAGGAGGTGGCCGCCACCAACGTCGCCGGCTACATCCCCGGCCTGGACATGGAAAGCCGCGGGGAGCGCATCCTGGTGGCGGCCTCCTACACGGGGCCACCTCCCCAAGATGGGGTGATCTACCCTGGTGCAGACGAGAACGCCAGCGGGGTCGCTGTGATGCTGGAGACAGCCCGATTGCTACAAGACCTGGAATTTGTGCCCAAACGCACGATACTCTTCGTGGCTTTCGACGAAGGGGGAGGATACCATTCCGTGGATCATCCCATCATGCCGACCACACGATCGGACATCTGGACGACGGTGATCCTGCATGGATTGGGAGCAGGTGAACCGCACCTGGCCCGACTGGAAGCAGGAACGGGGCCGGCCCACGCCTTTGATCAGAGTGCTGGTCGCTTCGGAGTGCACACGAAGGAGCTGGATAATTGGCTGTTCTTCTTCGTTTCCAACTACAGCCGTCTGAGCTATGGTGAGACCCATGCCAACCAGTCTTACCAGGGCGTGGCGGTGACCCGGCTGGGGGATGATCTCTCCGGCACACCCGCCGACACGATGGACCACCTGGATCCAGAACTGCTGGAAGAAGCCGGCAAGTCAGTGGCCCACTTCGTGATGGTGCTCAGTCAGCGCTAATGAGAACGACCTTGCAATTCTTCTTCAGAAAAGAGCGAGGTTGGAGTTGGACATTGAGACCCTCATCAATCCAGAAGAGATCGAAGAGCTAGCCAGACGGTACGGCCCCATTGAGCGCCGTAGCTATGTCCTGGAGACGGGCAAGGAACATTTCGAGTACTGGCGAGAGGCGCTGGCCAGGAAACGACGCGGTGAGGTCGTGTTTGTCGTCCAGCGGCCCGATGGGGTGATCCTGCACACCAAAGATCATTATCCCCCAGGCACCTATCGCCTGCCCAGCGGCGGGGTGAAGTGGGACGAAGGTGTTCTGCACGCCCTACATCGCGAAGCCTACGAAGAGATGGGGCTAACGATAGAGGCACAACGCTTCCTGGGTATCCTCGAATACGAATTCCACTGTCAGGAGGAAACGATCCCCTTTGTGTCTTATGTCTTCCTGGTAAAGGGAAGCGAGGGAGAACTAATCCCTCAAGATGAGACGGAGCACATCTTGTCGTTTCGACAGGTACCGGTGGCGGACCTGTCGGCGGTGGCTGACAGTCTGCGCACTTTGAAAGGGAATCGGCGGGACTGGGGGGAGTTCCGGGCCATTGCCCACGATTTCGTGGTCGAGATAGTGGGGAGTATCCAAGATGACGATGACACTCCAGAGGTACGTTGACCGGCGGATACCATCACAGTTGAGGCAAGCGTTTGAGGAAATGATGAGCACGGCCACCGGCAGTCGGTTGGCCAAATCTTCCGCCCGGCGGAGAGCGCGCTACATCCTCGATCCCATGGGCAAGCTGGGCCGGAGCGCGATGAGCATCAATCTGTTCAGGCTCGTCGTCATAGGCAAGGAGGCCCTCGGAAACACCCCCTGGCTCATCAACTGCTTGGCTCACGAGGCATCGCACATCGAGCAGAAATACATCTCGGATTCGTTTGAGCAAGAGTATACGGCCTTCGCTACCGCCGCCCAGGTGATGGCGGAGCTTGGCCTGAAGGATCCCTCTGGCTGGGACGCCCCGGAGCTTCAGAACCTCTCGCCGGAGCAGGCAGCGCGCAAAATCATGGAGACGTACCCCACCCATCCCCTTTACGGCATGAACCCCGCCAGGTAGTGGTTACATTTGACTGACGGCACATTGGAGATTATAGTTGTGGATGAATAACTTCAGCGCTGCCTCGTGGAACTTGTCGGACTTAGAGAAGGAAAGTGTCTTGCGCACGAATCGCGCCAGTCGCTGCCGCAGCGTGTTGTTCCATCGCTCCATGTGTGCCGTTTCACCACTTTTTTTGCCGACACATTGGTGTGTTTGACTTGAAAACACTTTCTGATACGCATCCCAGAAGTCGCTGTACGAGCAGCACTTTTTGTAGGCATCGGGTATT
>CAZQDO010000085.1:0-15273 GCA_964592085.1 uncultured Anaerolineae bacterium
GTGCCAGGCGTGCGGCCGCTGCGTGGATACCTGCTACGCCGAGGCCCTGGTCATGGCCGGCCGATGGTGGACGCCGGAGGAGCTCCTGGAGGAGCTGCTCCGCGACCAGCCGTTCTATGAGCAGTCCGGCGGTGGGATCACGCTCTCCGGCGGCGAACCCCTGATGCAGCAAGCGTTCAGCCTGCGCGTCCTGCAGTTGTGCCGCCAGGCCGGGCTGCATACGGCCATCGAGACGGCGGCGTTTTGCCGCTGGGAGGAAATGGCCGAACTGCTGCCCTGGCTGGACCTGGTCATGATGGACATCAAGCTCGCGGACGACGAGCAGCACCGCGCAGCGACGGGGGTTTCCAACCGGCGAGTGCTCGAAAACGCGCGCCGGCTGGCCGAGACCGATATGCCGCTCATCGTACGGACGCCGGTAGTGCCGACGGTGAACGACACGGCCGAGGCGATCGAGGCTATCGCGGCCGTGGTTCGCGACTTCCCCAACCTGTTGTACTATGAGCTGATGCCTTTCCACCGCCTGGCCGAGGGCAAATACCGCAGCCTGGACATTCCGTACCAGGCCAGGGACTTTGATCCGCCCACGCGGGAGGCCATGGAGGCGCTGGCCGAACGCGCCCGCGCGCTCGGGGTTCCCAAGGTCAAGGTAGGCTAGTTAACCGAGGCTGGACAAATCGTGCAAGTCGTGCACCGGACAGCCGAATCCGGGGCCGTGATCGATTAGCAGTTGACCTGGGCGCACTCTCTCCTGCCTGCCGGGGCAGTCCTGCTGGAACGGCTGGGCTGGGTTTTGTGCCATCCTGGCTCCCAACCCCTATGCCTTGGCGCAGCGAGCCGTGCAGGTACGGCAGCGCCAGAAAACACGCGCACTACCGCTGGAGGCAAGAGAGGAGGAAAGTGGTATTGCATCTCAGCCCGATCTATGGTATCATAGGAGCATACACCAAGGCAGGAAATTCAGAGATTGACAGCGCCACTGGAGTTCTGTAACATTCGCTTCTCGATCCTTGGTGAGCTGCCTTTGCCCTGGTAATCCGTACACAGGGGAGGGCCCCCACACAACGGCGACAACTTTGGCAAGGCCGTTCTCCTGGCCGGCAGGGGAGCGGCCTTTGTTGTTCTGCACTTGGTCGATCGATTCCATGCAAAAGAGGGCAAGATCAATGAGCACCGGAAAATACTACCACAGCCTGCGATTCCAGATCGTGGTCGGTCTGGTCCTTTCCGCGATGATTGTCTTGGCGATCACGTCCTGGCTACGATATGTCAGCTTTCGCCGTATGTTGGTAGAAAGCCTGGCGCTCACACCGGCCAGCAGAGGGGAGATCGTTGAATTACAGTTAGCCGCTTATCTCCGCAGCAGGCTAATCTTGTCGGTTAGTTCTGTCGCCATCATCTCGCTCATCGGTGATCTGATGATGAGCAGGATTGTGGTCAGCAGGCTAAAGCGGTTCCTGAGAGTGGTCAAGCAAGTCCATTCAGAGAACCTTGATGTGAAGGTGACGATCGGCGGCCACGACGAGATCGCGGAACTGGCCGAAGCGTTCAACCGCATGATCGAAGACCTGCAAAGACAGACCCAAGGGCTCTCAACCCTCAATACCCTTGCAGCCACGGTCAGCCAGTCGCTGGATTTGAGCGAAGTACTGCACACTGCCCTGGAAAAGACGCTAGAGTTGATGAGGGTAAGGGCCGGCTGGATCACCCTGCGCGAGGACGGTAGTGAGGGGTTCCGTCTGGCGGCCAGTTGTGGCTTGTCTATGGAAGCAGTGCGTGCGCATGCGCAATGCGACTGGAAGCAGTGCATCTGTGCTGGAGTTTTTGAATCGCGCCGGTCTCAGGTCTTCCGCAATGGGCATCAGTATGCTTGCCCGGCTGCCGAATACCTTCGAAGAGAAGGGTTTATCTTTCGTGCGTGTGTTCCACTCAACTCCAAAGACCGTATTCTGGGTGTTATGAGCCTGGTGGGCACTACTGAAAACCACACGTGGGCAGATGCCGAAAATTGGCTCGACATGTTGACAGCCATTGGTGGCCAGATAGGTGTTGCAATTGAAAACGCCAGCCTATACGAAGAACTGCGCCAGACGGAAATGCTGCGGCGGCAGCTTCTGGAACGGGGGATCGACCTGCAGGAGGAGGAACGCAAGCGCATTGCTCGGGAACTGCACGACCAAACGAGCCAGCGACTGACCTCGATCTTGATGACGCTCAGCGTCCTGGGTGATACAGAATCCATGGACAAAGTCCGGGCGCACGTCAAAGATCTGAGGAATCTGACCGCCCAGACCCTGGAAGAGGTACACGATCTCGCTTTGGAGCTTCGGCCAAGGCTCCTGGACGATCTTGGCCTGCTGGCGGCGCTACAGCATTACCTTGGGGAGTTTCGTGACAGGTTCCGTGTGCCCGTGGACTTTCAGGTGCTGGGGCTGGGCAACAAGCGATTGCTTCCTCGCGTGGAGACGTCACTATATCGCATTGCACAGGAAGCACTGACAAACATAGCCAGACATGCACAAGCACATAACATTGGCGTGCTGCTGGAGAACCGGGGTACTTCGGTGATCCTCATTGTGGAGGATGATGGGAAGGGCTTTGATGTGCCGCAGGTGATGGGTTCGCACGTCCACGAAGGGAATCTGGGGCTCTATGGCATGCGTGAGCGAGCCTCCCTTCTGGGTGGAACATTGACCATCGAGTCCACGCCTGGGGAAGGCACGTCGATCTTTGCCGAGATTCCCCTGGGAAGTGGGGGAAGCAGCTATGAACAAGATCCGCATATTGATCGTGGATGATCATCCGGTCGTGCAGACCGGGCTGCGTACGCTTCTGCGCGCCCAGCCTGACATGGAGGTTGTCGGCGAGGCAAGTGACGGTGCTACAGCCGTGAAGCGCGCGGTCGAGTTGATGCCCGATGTAGTCGTCATGGACATCACCATGGAAGGCATGGGCGGCTTGGAAGCTACCCGCGAGATCAGGAAGCGTGTCCCTCAGGCCAAGGTACTCATACTGACGATACACAAGAGTGTTGAGTATCTCCGCCGAGCACTGGAAGCAGGGGCGGCCGGATACGTGTTAAAGCAAGCCGTCGATACCGAACTCACGGTGGCGATTCGCGTAGTTCAGCGTGGTGAGGTCTTTATTTATCCTATCTTCACAAGGGTCCTGCTGGAAAACTTGAGTGATGACATAGAGACGGCCGATCGTCCTCCGCCGGACAGCTACGAGCTCTTGAGCCCCCGCGAGAAAGAAGTCCTGCGCCTCGTGGCGCTAGGCTACACCAACCGTCAGGTCGCCGACCAGCTCTACCTCAGTGTCAAGACTGTAGGGACCTATCGATCGCGGTTGATGGCGAAACTGAACCTCAAAAGCCGCCCTGCCCTGGTTCGATACGCGTTGGAGAGAGGGCTGCTGAACGACATGGCGATGCCTGACCAGAACAACGGCTGATCCGGTGGTCGCCAACGTTGGCGCATTGTTCAGTAGACCGGAGATACGAGGCTCTTTTCGTATCGACGGCTCGGCATGCTGCTTCTCGCAGATTCCAGTCTGGGTCTGCCTGTCAGGCTTTTTCCTACAGGTGTAAGCTTTTATACACATCTTGTCAGGCAAACAGCACTCCTCAGTCATGGGCTATCTGACAAGTGGCTGTCCTCAATGAGGACTTTGCCCTCTAGACATCCCCTCATCAGTATGAGATAATGACCATGGGCAATTGTCCCAAAAGATCGTTTCCGCCAGTGTACTTGCTCCGTGTCCATGTAAGGGCCTGCTTTGTCAGAATCATCGACCCACTTCCTCGTATGACATAGCTACTTGCTTGATGAACTGAACCTTCGTTGATTGCTCGACTAGCAGCCTGTCGGAGTGACCGATTGTAGGTGCAATTTTCAATCGTGTGCCTGTGTTGTGCATCGTAGAATTTCGAATCGCAATTCGGAAATCGCGGCTACACACCCTCTCCGACAGGCTGCTAGCTGCCTTGGACAGCGGACAAGAACCCAAGTCATCAGTCGAGGTGTTTTGGTGCACGTGCGGCTAGATGGCATAAGGAGAGGTCAGATGAACAAAGGGCAGAGAATCCTTGTCATCGACGACGATCCTATCTTTGTCAAATCCACCAGGGCTATCCTGGAAACTCACGGATACCAGGTAGACAGCGCACAGAACGCGGAGGAGGCGCTGTCCGGAATGAGACAAGAGACACCAGACCTGGTGCTTCTGGATGTGATGATGGGTTGGGTGCTGGAAGGTGTGACCATAAGCCAGGAGATGATGAGCCAGAGAGAGCTACAGCATATCCCCATCATCATGGTTACCTCCATCCGCAGCACTGAGCACCGGAGTCTCTTTCCGCAAGATCAGTACCTGCATATCGACAGTTGGCTCGACAAGCCGTGTCCTCCCGACAAACTGGTAGCTGAAGTAGAGAAGACGCTGGCACGCCACGACAGCTTCAGCAAGCGCACACCCTGAGGAGGGGGCTCTCGTGTGAGAGGTCCAGAGTTCGGGAACGCCTCAGTGTATCCCATTGGTGTGGGATCCACGCCGTTGCTTTTCGTCGCTCTTGCCGTGCTGGGTCTGCTCGTGATCGGTGGATGGGTGTACGGTATCCTTTCTAGCAGGTCCAGGCTGCGGCAGAAAGAGCGGGAATTGGCCGCTGCGAGAGAGGAACTCCGGGTGCGTTCCACAGCCCTCACGGAGGCAGAACGTGAGGTGGAGCGCCTGAAAGGAATCCCAAAAGCTGAGCTCCTGCCCATGCTGAAACTGGCTCACCAGCAGCGGTCTCCCCTGGCCGCCATTCAGAATGCCCTGGACATGCTCCTGCAGGGGTATGCCGCGAACGATCCGCAACTACAGGAGGAGATGTTGGGCCTGGCGCGAGACCGCGCGGCGACGATGCTGGAGCGGGTAAACGACTTTTTGCGCCTGGGCTCCGTTCGCCAATCAGAGATCGAGAGAAAACTGCAGCCTGTGCAATTATTGGACGTCGTGCACAGATTGGCTCCCGAGCAGCGCATCCGTGCAAGGTGGAGGGCGGTAGATCTGTATCTGGATATGCCAGACTCACTGCCGCCGGTGACAGCCACCTACGAGGATATGGAGCATCTGCTGTCAAACTTGATTAACAACGCCATCAAATACACCAACCCCGGGGGCAAGGTCACGGTCTCATTCAGAGAGCAAAACGGTCATGTTGTAGGGACTGTCGAAGACACGGGTATTGGGATCGCGCCCGAGGATCTGCCCAGAATCTTTGGCGAGTTCTACCGGGCAGACAGTGCCAAGGATATGGCCAACGGCACGGGCTTGGGACTGGCTATCGTGAAGCGGGTGGTGGATCTGTATGATGGTCATCTCCACGTAGAATCGGAGCCGGGCAAGGGGAGCAGGTTCACCTTTACCTTTTCCCAAGCAGCACTCGCCAAGGAAGAAGAGAAGACCAAGACGTTTCGTGACCTGCAGGAGGAAGTGGTCTACAGGGGCGTGTGTGGCAAGTGCGGCGGCTGTATGTCGTTTTGCTCGGCGAGCAAGTGGGGCGCGTTGGAGCTGGATGGCGACGGCTTCCCGCGTTACGCTGATGAAGACAAGTGTCTGGAATGCGGGGTCTGCTATCTAATCTGTCCCCTGACTACGGACCTGGACTCGGAAGTACGGAGGAGGTTCAACTGGAAGCTACCCATAGGGGCATACCAGGCCATCAGCTCAGCCAAGGCGACAGAGGAAGCCATTTTGAGCGTAGCCGCAGGTGGCGGGCTGGTGACCGCCTTGCTCCTGTACATGTTGGAAAACTATCTCATCCAGGGGGCCATCGTCTTGCGGAAAACGAGTGCTTTCAGCCGCGAACCCCTGCTCGTTGCCACGAGAGAGGAGATTGTAGCCGCTGCCGGCGCCCATCTTGGGGGACTGAGCAGCGAATTCACTGCCTATTCACCCGCTGTCTCGGTTGTCAAAGGCTTGGAGAGTAAGCACCTCAGCCATGTGGCTGTGGTGGGCACTCCCTGCCAGATCAAGACGGTCAGAAAGATGCAGTGCCTGGGCATCTCGCCGGCCCAGGTCGTTGGCTACACCATCGGGCTGTTTTGCATGGAGAATCTCTTTTTTGACGTGCAGGGTCGGAAAAGGCTGGAGGCCAGGCTGCATGTTGACTTTGCGAATGTTGACACGCTGAACCTGGACGAAGAAGGCTTGAATGTTTCACTGAACGATGGCACGGTCGTCCGCGTGCCTTTTGGCGAGGTAAGCGAGTTGATCTGCCCGGCGTGCCTGACCTGCACCGAGTTCGCCAATGATTATGCCGATATCTCGGTCGGAGGAGTGGGTTCGTCGGATGGTTATGCCACGGTCCTTATCAGAACGGAAAAAGGTAGCCGCGTGTATGATGGGGCGTTACGCCAGAGCTACATTGAGGAGAGGAGATCCGCGGATCCGGCCGAGTTGCGCAGCGAGAGGACCAAGCTGCTGGCCAGCGTGGTGGCCTTTGCGAGGCACAAGCAGGAGCGTGGGGAGGCCCGGCTTGGGAAACTCGGGGCGCGAAACGGTTACGGGTACGAGCGCAAGGTAGTTTAGAGTCGCAAGGAGTTTCTCCATGGGGAAAACAGGCGTGTACATCTGCCATTGTGGTACCAACATCGCGGGGACGGTGGACGTGGAGCAAGTGAGCGAGTTTGCCGCCACCCTGGACAGGGTGGTCGTCGCCAGACACTATGCCTATATGTGCTCCGACCCCGGCCAAGACCTGATCAAAGAGGACATCCGAGAGATGGGCATGGACAGGGTGGTCGTCGCTTCCTGCTCTCCCACCATGCACGAGCACACCTTCCGGCGGGCGTGCGAGGAAGCGGGCCTCAACCCCTTCCTCTTCCAGATGGCCAACATCCGCGAGCAGTGCTCGTGGGTGACCGAGGACCCGCTGAAGGCGACGCGGAAGGCGAAGGGAATCGTGGCTGCGGCCGTGCGGCGGGTGCTCTGTCACGAGCCGCTGGAGGTCAAGGAAGTGCCGGTCAACCCGGCTGCCCTCGTGGTCGGCGGGGGGATCGCAGGCATCGAAGCGGCACTGCGCATCGCGGACGCCGGGCGCAAGGTCTACCTGGTGGAACGAGAGCCCTCGATCGGCGGGCACATGGCCCAGCTCTTCAAGACCTTTCCCACGCTGGACTGTTCCGCTTGAATACTGACACCCAAGATGGTGTCCGTGGGACAGCACGAAAACATCGAGCTCCTGAGCTACAGTGAAGTGGAAGAGGTCTCCGGGTACGTCGGCAGCTTTCACGTCAAGGTCCGCCGCAAGCCCCGCTACGTCAAGGAAGACCTCTGCACCGGCTGCGGCCTGTGCGAGGAAAAGTGCCCGGCTAGAAATATCCCCAGCGAATTTAACCTTGGGTTGAGCACCCGAAAGGCCATCTATCGCCCCTTCCGCCAGGCGGTGCCGAACACGCCAGTTTTGGATAAGGAGAACTGTATCTACTTCCAGCGGGGCAGATGCCGCGCCTGTGAAAAGCTTTGCCCGCGCCAGGCTATAGATTTCGAGCAGCAGGATCGAATCCTGGAATTCGAGGTAGGGGCGGTCATCCTTGCTACTGGCTATGAGCCCTTTGACCCATCTCGTGCGGCCCAGTTTGGCTATGGGCTGGACAACGTGCTGACCGGCCTGGAATTCGAGCGGCTCATCTGCGCCGACGGGCCAACTGAGGGCAAGGTCTTGCTGAAGGACGGTACGCCACCTGAGAGCATCGCCATCTTGCATTGCATCGGCAGCCGTGATCACCAATACAACGCCTACTGCTCGCGGGTGTGCTGCATGTACTCTCTCAAGTTCGCCCACGTGGTGAGAGAGACAACCAGGGCCAAGGTATACGAGGTCTACAGGGATATGCGTGCCTTTGGCAAGGGTTACGAAGAATTCTTTACCAAGGTAGAGCACGAGGGCGTTGCTTTTGTCCGCCGCGGCGAGGATGTCGAGGTCATCGAGCGCGATGGGCAACTGCTCGTCGTGGCCGAAGACGTTTTCTCTGGTAACAAGATCGAGTTGGCAGTGGACATGCTCGTGCTGGGAACTGGGATGGAGCCCCGGCGCGATGCCGGCGAGATGGCTCGCCTCTTTGGCATCGGCTGTGGAGAGAGCGGGTTCTTTACAGAGAGGCACCCCAAGCTGGCCCCGGTGGAAACGGCCTCCGATGGCATTTTCGTCGCCGGCACCTGCCAGGGGCCCAAGGATGTCCCCGACACGGTGGCCCAGGGGGGGGCTGCCGCCGTACTCGCCTTGGACATGATCGATCTGGGCAAGGTGAAACTGGAACCCATTGCTTCCTTTATCGACGAGGAGGTTTGCAGCGGTTGCCGCACTTGTATCGGCCTCTGTCCATACAACGCCATCGAGTTTGTCAGACTGAATGGCAAAGGGGTGTCAAGGGTCAACGAGGCCTTGTGTAAGGGCTGCGGCACCTGCGTGTCAGCCTGTCCCTCCGGCGCAGCCACCCAGCGGGGCTTTGTCGATCGGCAGATATTTGCCGAGATCGAAGGGGCACTCCAGTTCACGGGGAGCTGATCGACCGAGCTTGACGTGGAGGTGTTGAATGAAAGTCGGCGTGTACATCTGCCATTGTGGTACCAACATCGCGGGGACGGTGGACGTGGAGCAAGTGAGCGAGTTTGCCGCCACCCTGGACAGGGTGGTCGTCGCCAGACACTATGCCTATATGTGCTCCGACCCCGGCCAAGACCTGATCAAAGAGGACATCCGAGAGATGGGCATGGACAGGGTGGTCGTCGCTTCCTGCTCTCCCACCATGCACGAGCACACCTTCCGGCGGGCGTGCGAGGAAGCGGGCCTCAACCCCTTCCTCTTCCAGATGGCCAACATCCGCGAGCAGTGCTCGTGGGTGACCGAGGACCCGCTGAAGGCGACGCGGAAGGCGAAGGGAATCGTGGCTGCGGCCGTGCGGCGGGTGCTCTGTCACGAGCCGCTGGAGGTCAAGGAAGTGCCGGTCAACCCGGCTGCCCTCGTGGTCGGCGGGGGGATCGCAGGCATCGAAGCGGCACTGCGCATCGCGGACGCCGGGCGCAAGGTCTACCTGGTGGAACGAGAGCCCTCGATCGGCGGGCACATGGCCCAGCTCTTCAAGACCTTTCCCACGCTGGACTGTTCCGCTTGAATACTGACACCCAAGATGGTGTCCGTGGGACAGCACGAAAACATCGAGCTCCTGAGCTACAGTGAAGTGGAAGAGGTCTCCGGGTACGTCGGCAGCTTTCACGTCAAGGTCCGCCGCAAGCCCCGCTACGTCAAGGAAGACCTCTGCACCGGCTGCGGCCTGTGTGTTGAGAACTGCCCCGTCGAGGTGCCCAACGAGTTCGATCAGGGATTGAGCACACGCCACGCGGTTTACCGTTCCTTTCCGCAGGCCGTGCCCGGCGCCTTTGTGATTGACAAAAAGATGCCCCCCTGCAAGGCAGCCTGCCCCGCCCACGTGGGCGCTCCAGGATACGTGATATTGACCAGCCGGGGCAAGTTCCTCGAAGCCCTCCAGGTCATCAAGGAGAAGCTGCCATTCCCGTCGATCTGCGGGCGGGTATGCCATCGTCCCTGCGAAAAGGTGTGTACCAGAGTCGAGACCGACGAACCGGTGGGTATTGCCTACATCAAGCGCTTCATCGGCGACCTCGAGCTCCGCGTGCCTGCCAGGCAGGTGCCCCCGGTCACGACCAGGGAAGAAAAGGTGGCCATAGTCGGCGGGGGGCCGGCTGGTCTCACCGCTGCCCACGACCTGGCCATGATGGGCTATCACGTTATGGTCTTTGAGGCTGCCCCCGTCCTGGGGGGAATGATGAGATTCGGCATCCCCGCGTTCCGCCTGTCACGCGAGATCCTCGATCGTGAGATCTATGACATCATAGAGCTGGGGGTGGGAGTATGGCGCAACATCACCATTGGCCGGGACCTGACCTTGAACGACCTGTTTGATCGCGGCTACAGGGCCATTTTCCTGGCCGTGGGCGCACAGAAAGGACAGGGCCTGAATGTCCCCGGAGAGGATCTGGAAGGCGTTATGCAGGCCGTCGACTTTTTGCGAGATCTGAATCTCGGCAAGGACGTCCAGCTCGGACGTAAAGTGGTGGTCGTCGGCGGTGGGAATGCGGCCCTGGATACGGCTCGATCCGCGTTGCGCCTGGGAGCCCAGGAGGTGACCATCATCTATCGACGTTCCCGAGCCGAAATGCCGGCTGAGCCCAAGTGGGAGATCGATGAAACGGAGCGCGAGGGCGTGAGGCTCATGTATCTGGCTACCCCCACCAGGTTCCTGGGCAGGGACGGCCAACTGATGGCCATAGAATGCGCCAAGATGGAGTTGGGTGCGCCTGACGAGAGCGGTCGAAGAAGGCCCATCCCCATACCCGGTTCAGAGTTCACCATGGATGCGGACCATGTCTTGATGGCGGTCGGCCAGATGGTGGATCTGTCGATCATCGGGGAGGGAACCGGCCTGGCGATGAATCCCTGGGGGACCTTGAAGGTGGACCCGATCACCCTGGCCACGAGCATGGAAGGGATTTTCAGCGGAGGAGACGCCGTCGTCGGTGGCGGGACAGTGATCGAAGCCATCGCCGCCGGAAAGGAAGCCGCGATCTCGATCGACAGATACATAAGGGGCGAGGACCTGGGGGCGGGTAGAGGAGAAGTGGAGGAACCGGTCAAGATCCCGATCGAGGGTATAGAGCCCCAAGCCAGGGTGCCCATGCGCTTCCTGCCTATCGAGGAAAGAGTAGACAATTTCCGCGAGGTCGAACTGGGGTACACTCAGGAAATGGCTGTGGAGGAGGCAAAACGGTGCTTGAGCTGTGGCGTCTGCACCGAGTGCCGGGAATGCGTTGCGCTCTGTGAGCGGCAGGCCATCGATCACACGATGCGGGACGAATACCTCGAACTGGACGTAGGCACCGTTGTTCTGGCCACGGGCTTTAGCCCCTTCGACCCTGTCAGGGCTGCCAGGTACGGCTATGGCCTGGATAACGTCCTCACCGGGCTGGAGTTTGAGAGGATGGTGCACAGCAGCGGCCCCACCGGGGGCAATATCCTCCTCAAGGATGGGCGAGCACCCGAGAGCGTGGCCATCTTGCACTGCGTGGGGAGCCGGGATGAAGCGCTCAACGCCTACTGTTCCAGGGTCTGTTGTATGTACTCGATGAAACTGGCTCACCTGGTAAGAGAGAACACCAACGCCAAGGTATACGAGGTATACAAGGATGTGAGAGCTTTTGGCAAGGGATACGAAGAGTTCTACACCCGAGTGGAGGAGGAGGGGGTCACCTTTATCCATGGTGAGGTGGGCGAAGTAGTGCGATCAAATGGCAGGCTGCTGGTCGAGTGTGAGGACACCTTTTTCGGTCAGCCTCACCAGATTGCTGCAGATATGGTCATCCTGGGCATCGGGATGGAACCCCAACTTGACGCCGGCGATGTCTCCACCCTCTTTGGCATCAGTCGCAGCGAAGACGGCTTCTTCCTGGAAAGGCATCCCAAGCTGGCACCCGTGGATACGGCTTCCGACGGTGTATTTGTCGCTGGCACCTGCCAGGGGCCGAAGGACATCCCCGATACCGTGGCACAGGCGGGTGCGGCCGCTGCGGCAGCAGTGGCCATGATGGATCGTGGCAAGGTGAGCATTGAGCCATTTGTGCCTCATGTGATAGAGACGCGCTGCGTGGGCTGCGGTCTGTGCGTTGAGGTGTGTCCCTTCCAGGCCATCAAGCTGGTCGGTCGGAATTCCTATGAGATCGTGGCCGAGGTAAACGAGACTCTTTGCAAGGGCTGTGGCCTTTGCGTGGCCGCGTGCCGGGGCAAGGCAATCTCACTGCGCGGCTTTAACGACCAGCAACTGCTGGCCGAGATGGGCGCATTGCTCACGGTGGCCTGATTACCGTGTCAAAACGGGCCGGATTGGAGGACCTGATGACGACGGACTTTGAACCTCGAATCATTGGCTTTCTGTGTCGGTGGTGCAGCTATGCGGGGGCGGACCTGGCGGGCACCAGCCGACTCACGTACGCACCCCCATTGCGCGTCATTCGCGTCCCCTGTTCGGGTCGGGTGGATCCGCTCTTCGTGCTCAAGGCCTTCCAGGACGGAGCCGACGGCGTCATGGTGCTGGGCTGCCATCCCGGCGACTGTCACTATAGCGAGGGCAACTATCATGTCCGGCGCCGCTACGCCCTGATGCACAGCATCCTGGAGTATGTAGGCATCGAAAAGGAACGGCTCCTGGTCGATTGGGTTTCTGCTGCGGAAGGGGCACGCTTTGCCAGGGTGGCAACAGAGTTTGCAGCTCAGGTGAGAGAGCTGGGACCTTGGGGAGGGAAGCAAGTTGATTGACACGATCCGAGCCAAAGCGCGGGAACTGTTGGCGAGCGGCCAGGTGAGCTGCTTTATCGGCTATGAGCAAGGGAGCAGGGGGAGGGCACGACCAGCCTTTGTCTACGAACCACAGGACGTGGACCGCTTGATCTGGGACGAGCGTTGTGTCCACAACCTGGTCGTCTACCTTCACCAGTTCCAGAGCCCCGCAAAGCGAGGAGAGCTTCCCCCTCGGGTGGGCATCCTGGTCAAGCCCTGCGACTCCCGCTCCCTGAACGTCCTCTTTCACGAGAAACAGGCAGAACGGGCAAGAACGTACGTGATAGGCCTGACTTGCGAGGGAGTGAGGATCGACGGCCAGCCTCAGGAGCGTTGCAGCCGCTGTGCCGAGCGCGTGCCCCTCGTCTACGATCTGGTGGTGGGTGAGGTGCCCAAGGCGATAGGCCGAGAGGACTATGCCGACGTGGCAAAGCTGGAGGCACTGTCACCCCGGGAGCGATTGAGCTTTTGGGCTCAGGAATTCGATCGCTGCATCCGCTGTTATGCCTGCCGCCAGGCCTGCCCACTTTGCTACTGCTCTGAATGTGTGGCCGAGCAGTTGGAGCCTTCCTGGATGAGTATTGCCATCGACCTCTCCCAGAAGCAGTTTTTTCACGTCATGCGCGCCTACCACCTTGCAGGACGATGCTCAGGGTGCAGTGCCTGCGAAGAGGCCTGTCCCGTGGACCTTCCACTGAGCCTCCTAAACCGCAAGGTAGCGAGAGAAGTAGAGTCCCTTTTTGGCTACAGGGCTGGGCAGGATGCCGATACACCCCCGCCTCTGGCTACCTTTGAGAAGGAAGAGGAGCTTGCGTTATAGGGGAAGAGAGGAGACCATGAAAGTAACGACCCGAGATGGCCTGGCGGCCTGGCTGGATAGGCTGGCACACGACCTGACGCTGATCGCTCCTAGAACTGTGGGAGAACAGATCCTCTACAGGCCCGTGGCCGGGAGCTCAGAGATTGCTTGGGATTTTGGCAAAACCGATCTGCCGGTCAAGGAGCATTTCCTGCCCTCCACGCACGTCCTCTTTACCATCGAGAAGGAAAAACAAGGCGTTAGAGTTCGAGAGCCCCCCGCGGACGAGGAGCGGGTTGTCTTTGGCCTGCGTCCCTGCGATGCCAGAGCCCTGCGCGTTCTCGACGTGCTCTTTTTGGAACAAGAGCCTATAGACCCCTACTATGCCGAACGCCGGGAAAAGGCAACCCTCATCGGCTTGGCTTGCCGGGAGATGGGCGACGAGTGCTTTTGTACCAGCCTGGGCCTGGCGCCTGACGACGCAAGCGATGTAGACTTGATGCTCGCCGAGATGGACGGAGGATACGCCGTCCAGGCGATCACCCACAAGGCAGAGGCGATCCTGGATGGCTTGTCCTTGGAAGAGGTCGAGGGAGCCCCAACAAGGCCGGATATCCGCGAAAAGGCGTCGATCCTGGAGGCAGCGAGCTGGCCTCAGCACTTTGGGCATGCTTTCTGGGCCCGCCTGTCCGACCGCTGCCTGAGCTGCCGTCTCTGCACTTATGTCTGTCCCACGTGCCGCTGTTTCGACGTGCGTGACGACGAGACTCCAGACAGGAATATCAAGCGCCTGCGCGCCTGGGACAGTTGTATGGCAGAGAACTATCGCCGCATTGCCGGTGGCCACAACCCACGCCCGACAAAGACGGAACGCCTGCGCAACCGGCTCTACTGCAAGTTCTGCTACTATCCTCAGGACTTTGGCCCTGTTGCCTGTGTCGGCTGTGGTCGCTGCATCAACGAGTGCCCGGTCAACGTGGACGTCGTGGAAGTGCTGCAACGCGTGGCCGCGTTGTGAAGGGAGGGGAAATGGCTTTGACAAACAGCGAGCACTGGCGGAATCCGTATTATCCACACCTGGGTACCCTGGTGGGCACTAAGGATCTGGCTGCAGGCATCAAGATGTTCCAGGTCGAACTGGACGATGCGGAGGAAAGAGAGCGCTTTACATATCGACCCGGCCAATTCGCCTTTGTCTCTGCCTTTGGGGTGGGCGAGGCCCCTTTCGGTTTGGCGTCCACGGTGGGCCGCAGCTCGGTTCTCGAATTCGCGGTAAACAGGGTGGGCACTGTCACCGGCGCCCTGCACGGCCTGGAGGAAGGCGATGTGGTCGGCGTGCGAGGTCCCTTTGGTAACTGGTTTCCCCTGGATGAGATGAAAGGCAGAAACGTCATCCTCCTGGGTGGAGGCATAGGAGGCGCCCCTCTGCGACCTGTGATCCAGACCATCCTCGACAACCGCGCCGATTATGGCGAGCTGACCATCCTGTGGGCAGCCCGATCGCCCTCCCTCCTCATTTTCACTGACGAGTTTGACAATTGGATGGCTGCCCCGGACACCGGGCTCTATCTTACTGTCGATCAGGGCGATGAGACGTGGACGGGCAATGTCGGGCTGATCACCGAGCTCCTGGAAGAGGTCGCCCCCTCTCCGGAGAACGCGGTGACCATCACCTGCGGCCCCCCGATCATGATCAAGTTCACCTTGCTCACCCTGGAGAAGCTGGGGTTCACGCCCGAGCAGATGATCGTCACCCTGGAAGGCAAGATGAAGTGTGGGATGGGCAAATGCGGGCGCTGCAATCTGGGCGAGAAATACATCTGCACCGATGGCCCTGTCTTTAACTATAGCGAGGTCTCTGGTTTCTTGGAGAGCTTTTGATCTCTGTGTAGAGGAGTTGCTGATGAGCGGAGCGAGCAGAGAACACACGGTGGATTTTGAGCCGCGGATCATTGGCTTTCTGTGTCGCTGGTGCGCCTATCCGGGAGCCGACCTGGCCGGCAGCAGCCGCATCAAGTACCCGCCCAACCTGATCCCTATCCGGGTCATGTGCTCGGGACGGGTGGATCCCACCTTTGTC
>CAZQDO010000086.1:0-9982 GCA_964592085.1 uncultured Anaerolineae bacterium
TGAACCAACGACCTCCGGGTTATGAGCCCGACGAGCTACCACTGCTCTACCCCGCATCGTGAACATATTATACTGCTGGAACAGCTTTTAGTCAAGTGATAAGAACCAGCCTGAGCGCGCCAGAAAACCTCAAGTCTCTGGCGAGCTATCGAAGAAGAGCTCCCACCACTCCCGCCAATGGGATTCCTCGCTGCGCTGGCTTTCCTCCTGTGAACGGGTCTCAGAAACCACAGGGGCCTCCGGAAAGACCGGCACCACGCCGACCTCTCCGGGCCTCACCATCTTCCACTCTGTCCGAGCCCAATCATCCACGTACTTGGCGGTCTGGACGTACTCCTTGAGCCACAGCAGATAGTCCCGCCTGGCCTCCTCATAGGCTATCGCTTGATCCAGTTGGGCCTCTTCGAGTTGCAGGCGGTGGTAGGGGGCCAATTTGCGCCCATACTCCACCACCAGGGAGAGCGCAATGGTAGCCGCTATGAGGGCCAGAAACTGGGTCACCGATACGCTGGAGCGCTTCTTCGCTGTAGCCATCTTTGTCTCCCCCATCAATCTTTCACCAGCACCACCAACTCAACCTGCTATTCCAGTGCCGAAGGTGGGATTTGAACCCACATGGGCTAATGCCCACTGCGCCCTGAACGCAGCGCGTCTGCCTGTTCCGCCACTTCGGCGTTCTCCCGTGAAATCGGCTATAATTTACCATGATTCGTCTTATTTGTCAAGCCCACGCTCAGCCCGGCCGATGATGACCCGCTTCGTCACAATGTACCACTCAGCGACGTTGCGAAACCGATCGCTGGGGTCGCTCATGGGCCCCAGCTGGACGCCCCTGACCTTCTCGTCCACGGCATAGGTGTAGATAGGATAATACAGAAGCAACGACGGCACTTCATCGGCAAAGATCTCTTGAAAGCCACGATACAACTCGGCACGCTTCCCCAAGTCATGGGTACATCGCGCCTCCTCAAGAAACTGATCGGCCTCATAGTTGACGAACCCGGCGTAGTTTTGCCCCCCACCGCTCGCCTGAGTCGAGTGCCAGAGGGGATAGGGGTCCGGATCGCCGTGCAGCTCCAGGTCAATCAAAAGAGCCTCGAACTTCCGAGGAGCGAGGTACTCATCTACCAGGCCTGAGCCTACCGTTTGAAGCGTGGCCCTCACCCCAACTGCCTCCCACTGGCGGACAACCTCTCTGGCCAGCTCCACGTGCAGGGGATCGTCGTCGGTTAGCAGGGTGAAGGTCAACTTCACCTCCGCCTTCTCCCTGATGCTCCCATCGCCCCGCTCATTGGTGTCGCCTGGCATGTTCGAGAGGTGAGTCGGAAGATGCCAACCGGCCTCATTCAGCAAATCCTCAGCGCGCTCAATACTGTACTCGTATTCAGTGATACCACTGGCATAAGCCCAGGTCTCTGGCAAGATGGGACTGTGGGCCAACAGACCTTGACCCTCCAACACGTGATCCACAAGCCCCTGGCGGTCAATAGCGTGGAGCAAAGCCTGCCTGACCCGTTTCTCCTGAAAGAACGGCAGCTCAGGGTCCTCCAGATTCAGAAAGATGAGGGTATAGCCTGGCAGCCGGGCCGAGAAAAGCTGCAACCCCGAATTGGCCTCCACCACTTCTGGCAAATCCGTGGGAAGGACGCGACCGATGCCCTGAACCTCGCCTTGCTGATAGGCTGCGAGGACACCCTCGTGACTGAGATAGAATCGGAATTCGATCTTGTTCAAATAGGGCTTGGGGCCGTAGAAAAGAGGGTTGGCCTCAAGAAGGGCGTGCTCGGCGTTGACCTCCTCCACCTTGAACAGGCCCGTGCCGATGGGGTGCAGGTTAAATGGATCGCTGGGCAGCGACCTGGCTGGCACCTCGGCCAGGAGGTGTGCCGGCAGGATGCCAGTAGTGGTGTAATACAAGAATGGGGCGAAAGGTTGCTTGAGGATGAACTGGACGGTGTGGGAATCTACTTCGATGGCCTCCACACTCCGCCACAACTCGGCCAGGTAAGGCGCACCTGCATAGTCGGGATCTTGCACCGCTCGAACGGTGAAAACCACGTCGTCTGCGCTGAAGGGGATCTCATCGTGCCAAAGCACGTCGCGCCGCAGGTGAAAGGTGTAAGTGAGGCAATCGTCGGAGATCTCCCATCTTTCGGCCAGATCGGGAATGACCTCTCCCTTGTCATTCAACCGGGTCAACCCATTGAAGATGAGGGAACAGAGGTCCCGATCCACCTGATTATACTGGCAGAGGATGGGATTGACGTATTGCGAGGTGCCAACCAGGCCCTCTACGTAGGTGCCGCCAGCGCCGGGGACAATGACCGTGACGAAGGTGAAGGCCAGATAAGCCAGCAAAGAGCCCAGCAAGGCTATCCCCAGAAGGGTAATGACGACCTGCCAGCGGAAATGCTTGCTCAAGCTCACGCCCCTTCTCTATCTCGACCGTCCGTTCATCCCGCCAGGACGACGGTAATCGCAGCGAAGACAAAGAAAGCGACGGCCAGACCAATGGTGACGTTGAAAATGGTCTTTTCCACTCCACGACGGCTCGTGTATACTGCCCCCTGGCCCCCGAAGATACCGCCCAGCCCCGACCCCTTGGTTTGCAGCAACACAGCCGCGCTGAGAGCCACAGAGAGAATGATCTCAACGATGTACAAATAGGTGAGCAACTTATGTTACCTCCATGCTAAGCTGCATACATTATACCACGTTATCCACTGGCTAGCAAATACCCGCGTTTTGTGGTATAATAGCGTGGAGTCCTCACCTTATAGTAAGGAGTGAACATGAAACCTATAGAAGAACAGATGGCCATCCTCATGCGCGGGGTGGATTTCGGCGACGATCAGATCAAGCAGGTGATGGAAGGGGAACTACTAGAGCGGTTGCAGGAAGCCCAACGCCAGGGCAGGCCGCTGCGCGTCTATTGCGGCTTCGACCCCACGACCTCTCAGTTGACTTTGGGCCACACCGTGCCCATGCGAAAGCTGCGCCAGTTCCAGGAGTTGGGCCACCAGGTCATCTTCCTCGTCGGCAACTTCACCGCCCTCATCGGCGATCCCACCGACAGGGACAGCGCGCGCCCTCAACAGACACCCGAAGAGGTAGCCGAGAAAGCGAAGGGGTATGCAGCCCAGACCTTCAAAATCCTGGACTCGGACAAGACCGAGGTGCGCTACAACGCCGACTGGCTGGCGTCGCTGACCTTCGCCGAACTCATCAGGCTGGCTTCGCATTTCACCGTGCAGCAATTCCTGGCCCGCGAGAGCTTCGCCAAGCGCCACGACAAGGGCGACCCCATCTGGCTACACGAATTCTTCTACGCACTGATGCAGGCCTATGACGCCGTAGCTCTGGAAACGGACGTGCAGATCGGTGGGACAGAACAGCTCTTCAACCTGTTGGCTGGCCGCAAACTTCAGGAGGCCCTGGGACAGCGGCCTCAGATCTGCCTGACGCTGCCCATCCTGGTGGGCACCGACGGCCACCAACGCATGGGCCAGAGCCTGGGCAACTACATCGGCGTGAACGAGCCGCCAGAGGAAATGTACGGCAAGGTGATGAGCATCCCCGACGAGGCCATGCGCAACTACTTCGACCTCCTCTCCAGCTTTGAGCCGGCCCAGATCGCCGACATTGAAGAGAGAATGGCCAGCGGCAGCCTGCATCCCAGGGATGCCAAGATGATGCTGGCCCGTGACCTCGTCACCATCTATCACGATGCTGAGGCTGCGGCTGGCGCCGAGGCCCACTTCAAGCAGGTCTTCCAGAAAGGAGAGCTGCCGGAGGACATGCCCACCCACAGGTTAGCTGCCCCCCAGAACATCGTGGACTTGCTGGTAGAGACCGGACTGGCCCCGAGCAAAAGCCAGGCCCGCCGCCTCGTCACTCAGGGCGGAGTGCGCCTGGACGGAAACAAAGTGGAGAGCATTGAGGAGACGGTGATGCCCGGTGAGGAGGCAATCCTTCAGGTGGGCAAGCGGAGGTTTGTGAGGGTTATCAGAACAACGGATTAGCAGGATCAGCGGATCACGATGCCGTCAAATTCAAGCCCCCTCGATTTAGAAGTCGAGGGGGCTTTTTCATTAACTACACCCGACTACATCTGACGGGGCTACTCACCCTCCCGCAGGTTCAAGCCATTTCTATCCGAGAACCATTGCTCGGAACATGTGTCTCCAGGGCAAAAGCATTACTCATCATAACCTGCGGGAGGGTACCCCGGCGCTAGTATTTGCCGTACAAGGGCCCGAAATTGGCGCAAGCTCTGAAGTCGGCACCCAGCGGGTCCATGGCGCCAAAAGCGGTCCAGGCGCTGGGGCGGAAGATCCGCTCCTCCGGCACATTGTGCATGTAGACCGGGATGCGCAGCATGGAGGCCAGGGTGATCAGATCGGCGCCGATGTGGCCGTAGCTGAGCGCACCGTGGTTGGCGCCCCAGTTGTACATCACGGAGTAGACGTCGCGGAACGGCCCATTGCCCCCCAGGTTGGGGACAAACCAGTGCGTCGGCCAGGTGGGGTCGGTGCGCTCATTCAAGTTGTTGTAAACGTCCTCCGGCAAGTCAACGGTGTACCCTTCTGCGATTTGCAGAGCCGGCCCCAGCCCCTTGATCAGATTGATGCGGGACATCGTGACCGGCATCTCACCCCGGGTCAGAAAGCCCGAGGAAAACCCTCCGCCCCGCCAGTATCCCACTGAGGCCGGGTACCAACTTGTTACGCCCAGACACTTTTCAACCTCTTCGGTAGTGATCTCCCAGAAGGGCTTCATCGTCGACTGGCCATCCACCTTCATCTCGCCGGTGGCATCCAGGGTGGCCGCGCCGGAATTGATCAGGTGAATGATCCCGTTTTCCGCCCTGCCCGTCAGTTGGTAGCCCGTCACCCGCTTGACCGCTGCCGGGCTCCAATAGGTGCGCACATCGGCGAAGATCTGGGCGGTGTTGGTCAGGAGATGCCCAAAGAGCATGGCCGTCCCATTGAGGCAGTCGTTTTCGGTGGCCACGACGAAGGGCTCACGAATGCCATTCCAGTCGAAGGAGGAGTTGAGGATGGCCTCCAGGAAGTCGCCGTTGGGGAAGTGGTCGGTCCATTGCCGCTGCCCCTGGAAGCCCGAGGCGATGGCATTGTGCCCCAGCGCCTCCTCGCCGTAGCCCTGTTCTGCCAGACGGGGGTTGCCCACCATCAAGTCGCGGGCGATCAGGGCCATCTTGACCACGAACTCCCAATCCTGGTCCTTCTGCGCCCGGCTGCGCTGGATCTCTGGAGGATTGTGATCACGCCCCTCTTTGCAGTTCTCTTTCACCCACAGCAAAGCCAGGGCAAACTCCTCCTCGTCGTAGATTTTCTCCTCGATTCTGCGGATGAATTCGCTCATGTCCACCGTTTCCACCCGCATTCCCAGATAGGCTTCAAAGAAGGCCTGATCCACGATGGAGCCGGCGATGCCCATGGAGACGCCGCCCATAGACAGGTACGACTTGCCGCGCATGGTGGCTGCGGCCAATCCCGCCTTGGCGAATTGCAGCAGTCTCTCTTGCACGTCGGATGGAATCGAGGTGTCCCCCGCATCCTGGACGTCGCGTCCGTAGATGCCGAAGGCTGGCAGCCCCTTTTGACTGTGGGCGGCCAAAACCGCCGCCAGGTAGACCGCGCCAGGGCGCTCCGTGCCGTTGAAGCCCCACACCGCCTTGAGGGTGTAGGGATCCATATCCATCGTTTCTGAGCCATAGCACCAGCAAGGCGTCACTGTCAGGGAGACGCCCACGCCCTCCCTGGCAAATTTTTCGGCCGTCTGAGCGGCCTCCGTCACGCCACCGATACAGGTATCAGCGATGACGCACTCCACCGGCAGGCCATTGGCATGGCGCAGGTTCGTCATAAGAAACGCCGCCACTGCCTGGGCCAGCGCCATTGTCTGGCCTTCTAGTGACTCTCTGACCCCTCCCAGTCGGCCATCAATGACGGGACGAATGCCAATCTTGGGCATATCACCGACCAATCTGTTCTGAGGGGGGATAATCTTGATGTTCTTTAAGTTCGCCATGCTTGTATCCTCCTGTGGATTTCTGCTGTAGTTTACACCAGTTTCGCCTATATTGCAACTGGTCAGAGCAACCAATTGCTCAAGTGAGTACTACAGTAACACTTTTCGGTACCCTCGTCTAAACCAGGTAGAACTCCGTTTGGCGGCCGTCCAGGAGACGGCACCCATCCTTCGTGAAGACCACGTCCTCTTCCAAACCCAGGCGGACCTCTTGGCCTCCCCATTCCGGGACAGGCCCGCTGACCGATAGCTCCATGGTGAAGCTGTTGTTATACTCAAGCCTCACGTCGCCTCGGCCTGGACAGCATGCCTGCTCCCACGGCAGCCCGATGAGCGGGCCTGGCTCGTGGAGCAGGAGGCCCAGGGAGTGGGAGTACACCCTGGGATTGGGGATGCCCTCGTTTCGAGCCCGCGTGAGGATATTGCTCAACAACTCGTTGCCCGTAAGCCCCTGCTTGAACTCGGCCATGAAGACGTCTTGCAGCCGGTTACCCTCGGCCAGGAGCGCTTTCATGCCGGCTGGCGCGTCGCGCTCGCCGGGGCGCAGCACGTATGCCACCTGCTGGTGGTCTGTGCAGAGACGCAGGTAGCGGATACCGACGTCGCAGTGGATGAGATCCCCCGCCCGGATGACCTGGTCATCCTCGCCGACCTTCTCCTTCATCACCGCACTCCGAACCAGGTTGAAGAAAGGCCTGAAGGAAAGCGGCACGCCCAGATCAACACTGCGCTGCCAGTAATACCATTCCAGGTCCCTGGTCGTGGTCACGCCAGGGACGATGGCCTTGCGGCTGTAACACTCGGCGATGAGGTGGTGCGCGACGTTGACCACGTGTTCGTAGATCTCCACCTCGTCATCGGTGAGGGTTGCCAGCCAGCGCGTCGCCGCCGCCTCGGCCGATACCAGCCGGTCCACGTACCTGGCAGGCAGCTTCCCCACGAGCTGCTGGTAGAGGTTGTGGGTCAGGCCTCCAGCCGCCCACTGGGTGGCGCCGACGTTGATGCCGATCCGCTGCGGATCGCGTTCCTCAATGATCTTTACCAGCAAGGGCCACTGCTTCTCCTCCAGTTGCCCCCCGTAGGGCCGGTCATAGAGATCGTGGGTGTTGGTGCCAGAGATGTTAATGCGCTCGATCCCCGCCTGTTCCCCCCGGTCGAAGAAGACCAACATCTGGAGAATGGGACACCAGGTGTCCATGGGGATCAATGTCTGGAAGACGGGATCGAGATCGTCCTCCTGGCAAAGGATCAGCCACATGTCCAGCCCGGCCTCTCGCATTGCCACAGGCAGGATGGTTTCCAGGCGCTTCTTGAGAATCCGATAGATGATCGCGGCCTGCTGCCGCACGGATAGAATCTGGGGAACGTCGCTAAGCATTTCGTGCAATTAGATCACCTCCAGGTAGTTAAGGTCGGGCGGTTCCAGAAAGGGAGCGTGGGGTTCGGTCTGATACCAGAAAGCGGTGGAGGCGATGTCATCCTGCAAGGGCAGATAGCGCGACTTGCCCTCCAGCGCTGAACGCCAGCCCAAAGCCTGAATAGTCACCCGAAGGTCTTGCTGAAAGCGGACGGGGTCCATCACGTGCCAGCGGTACATACCGAAGCGCTGCTGGCTCTGATACAAGCCGTCGGGCCTGATCACCTGGGGCAGGCCCAGAAACGCCGTGGAATAGACGCCGTATTCGCCTTTGGGATGCTCGAAATTCCAGGCCCCGCCGAAGTAGTCCTCCGTGCCCGTGCCGCAGATCGTTGGCCAGTCTGTGTCGCCATCCAGGTAGAACTTGATCTCGCCCTCGCCCCACCAGCCGTTGCTGTGGACTCCCCAGGCGACGTAGGTGCCCACGTAATGACCCTGGCCTTGAACGCCCTCCAGCAAGGTGTGCACATCCATGTACGGCAGTGGATTGCTGCGCCGCCACTGGGCATGGAAATAGGCCCGGTCAGCGGTCACATCGGTGAGCGCGTAGTCTATCTGGTAATAGAATCCCCCCACTGCGTCCGGGCTTAGATTTTCGAGTGTAATGCGAGCATGTTCCCGAAAGGGCATCTCCCAGTAACTGTTGAAGCCACCAGCCGGGTTGACGGCGATAGGGAGGGAATTGACGTTGCAGCGCACACACCAGCCATTGCAAAAGAAATCGCCCACGGGCACTTCCACAGAAGGGGTTTCCTCGTCATCCCAGTAGAAGCGCAGTACGAGCCGCCGCCAGAAAGCAGGGTTGACCGTCATCCAGATATGCTGAATGGCACCTGGCCCCTCAATATCGGCCAGAACAACGACGCTGTTGCCGGCCAGAGTGATGCAGGGCGAGACTTTCCAGCCCTGGCCCAACTCGCGGGCGGCGGTGGCCCCTGCGCCCTCGGTCGCCATCCCCCCTTGTCCCTTGGCACCAGTGGGATTCTCAGCACTGATGGAACGGGTCAGCGCATTGGAAAGCCGTGAGAGGTTGCCCAGATGCAAGCCCAGACCATCGAAAGAAATGTCCATCTTAGCCTCCAGATAGTTAGAGTTCATGCAGTTCGATAAGACTTCTGAAGTCTCAAGAGCACTCTGCCCAGCGGCTTGTGAGGCGATTTCAGGTCGCTTTTGCCCTCAAAACCCTGGGTTGGAGACTTCCGAAGTCCAACCTCAAATCCTCCATCCTCACAACAGTTGATCGCAGCGTTTGCTGCCCTTCATTAATGAGGCCGACGTTCCGCAGGCACTTGATATCGTCCGTCTGGCGTGACAGAGGAGGGTGCCCGTCACCGACCAACGCGCACCCTCACTTTGTCAGGCATGGGCGAGAAAACATGCTGACAAAACCTTACATCATGATCAAATGGATGACAAAGGTATCGAAGTCACCTTTGCCTCACGCGCTGTGATGTGAGGCTCAAGCACGAGAGTCTCCCCGTTCAAAGTGACCTCGAGGAGGTCAACGGCCATCTCCCCTTCCATCATTTCGATGAACAGCGTCTTCTCCTGAAGATGAATCGTGCCCCATCCTCCCGCTGTTGAGAAGAAGACGCTGAAGTTTGATGGATCGAGCCTGGGAGAGAATCTCAGCGTCCGTCTGGAAGCAGAATACTGAAAACCAGATAGGGCCCTCAAAAGATCATAGCTCGCCATGGCTCGCGCATAGTAGCTGCCACACTCGTATTCATCCCAGGGATTGCGTACCAGCCCATCAAAACGCGAACGAAGGGCCTTAACGATGGTCAGGCCTTCCTCCACAAGACCCTCACTGATCAAGTGACATGCCACTTGATATTCGATCCCTGTCCACACTTCGTCCGAATAGACAAAGGGAAACGTTGGCTTCCCTCCCTTCGGCCACGTGCAGAGAAGCAATCCCGGCTCGTCTCCTAGCGCATAGCCAGGCCGTTGGGGATTGGCGTGGTGCCATAAGGATTCTTTGAAATTGTAAGCAAAGATTGATCGTAGATTCTGTCGGATGTTGGCCCTATTCTGCGGCGTATCCACCCAGCAAATGGCTGCCAGCCACGCGCCGATCACGCCATCCGATATGCACCCATTGCCATACTGATACTTCGGCCCTTCCTTCTTCAACAACTGAAGCTCATAAGGGCTGGCGTCTGTCACACCAGTGACCAATTCGTTGAAGGATGCATCTTCCAGTCCTTCGTAAGTGACCTTCTGTTCAAAATACTCACCATTGAAAAGGTGCTCGTCAAGATAGGCGGCACCTTTTCGCGCCAGCTCTTCATAGAGGGATGCATCCTCTGGACGACCACTGTCCTTCGCTATCTCCGCCATGGCCATCAACGCACCCAAATAAAAGCTGGTGCACATGCCATCCGGACCCCAGAATTCGATGTCGTAGGTATTGTGATGTGGCTCCTCCAACACCCCCTTGTGCTTGGGATCCCAAGCCTCAATACAATAATCCATACTGCGCTTCACCAGGGGATACATTTTCACCAG
>CAZQDO010000086.1:9992-12917 GCA_964592085.1 uncultured Anaerolineae bacterium
GTCCATCACAGGCCGCGTGGAACAGATGAGGCGCAAACCCATCGGGCAATGCGGATCGAAAGGTCACGTGACCGCGATCATCCATGGAGCGCATGAGCTCCTGTTCGCGGAGGGTTCTTTCGAGTTCGGAAAAGAGATGCGGAAAGGCTTGTGCATAATTCCATACGTGAGTACAGGAGCCAAAACAGCATCCTTCATCGCAGAAGCAGCCCTCCCATCCCCACATGTTTCCGTTTTCCTGCAATAGAACCGTGGGAGATTTCAGGATCGCCAAATTCGCCGAAACTGCGTCTAGCACATAAGAGGGCAATGTGGAGCCGAAAAGGGCATCGTGAAAGGCCTGAGTGCGACCGCGCAGCATTTCGTAATTCTCGACAACGTATTCCGCTACTTCTCTCGCATCGTTCCAATGGGTGACATAGTACGGTCGCCAATGAGTTGATGTACGTCCCCTCCAATAAGCCTCGTAATCTTGTTCCTCCTCCCCTTCAGGGCATCTACCAACGCCGAAGTGTACGTTAGGCAGGTACCACGTAATCAGAATCGGATAGGTAACTTTTTCTCCTGGCTCTAGGGCGCCAGAGATCAGAATAGATCCACCATTACGGCCTCTCAAACCCGTTGTATTCTCACCATCGTTGGTCTGAAAGGTTCCGGTGGAGACTTCGCGCCACAGGGCGGAGATATGGTCGAACCAGGCCCCACGATACCACATCGCCTTGATGAGAGGTTCGTGTCCGATAGCAACGAGACTGGCGCTGCCAAAAGCAGCGGATTGGGCGTCCTCGTCATTGCTGAAGAGAACGCCCCTACCAGGGATAACGGCGTTGCGGCTGGTTTCATGTTCTCTCTGATCCGATCCGGGCACCAGGTGAGAAAGGTGGTATGAGAATTCAAAATCCACCGGCTCATCTGAGGTGTTCTCCAGGGTGTATTCGAGGATCGCACAGGGGATGGCGGAATTCTTCACATCCAGCGGAATAAATGGACTGAAGCCGGTGATCTCCACCTTGATTGGGATTTCTTGATCCGTGAGCGTGACGTAACCAAAGGGGTATTCGCCCTTGAAAGAACAGTTGCGAAAGCGCGGCAATCCCTCATGGCCCCCACCCCAATATCCTTGCGTTCTGAGTCCCAGGCCGAAGATCTTTTCCACGGGCATCGGCCCTTCGACCAGCTTCGTCACATCCGACTTCACGATCCGCAAGATGGCAAAAGCCGCATCTTGCCGAATATGGCGGTCCGGCATGGAGGAGCGATGCGGTTTATGTCGAATGGAAAAATCTTGTAGCCCCCCGATCCCATTCAGACAAATACATCCTGCCCCAATGCCTCCCAACGGCAAGCCAACTTGCAGCAAATTCCGACCCTCGAAGACCCTTTGCCCTCCTTCACCTTTGAGCACTTCAGGCGAATAGGGAATTGCCGTTTGCTTCATTGCTCCGCTCCTTTGCATCTTATTCCTCTGTGCTCAGTTGTATCTTCCGAAGTTCATCCCCTCATCCAGCATAGCCAGGTAGTTCTTCACGGGAATGTAATTCGCCACCGTGTTGCCCGTCCCAAGGGCGTAGCCTCCGCCCGGCATACATTCCTCAAGTAGGCGACGGGTATAGGCTCTGACCTCCTCTTCGCTTGAGCGAGAGAGCATGTCCATATCCACCCCGCCCAAAATCGCAATGCGGTCGCCATATCTGCGTTTGGCCTCCCCTGCCGAGAGGAAGGTATCTTCAAAGGAATGTTTTCCGTCAATGCCAACATCGTCAATGAGATCATCCATCACGGCTTCCAGATTGCCGCACGCATGGATCCAAAACGGATAGCCATGCGCATGGGAGATCTCAGCGAGCTTTTTCTGCCTGGGAAACACATACTTCCTGAGATGCTCAGGGGCGATAAACGGCCCCGTTTTGTAGCCCATGTCGTCTGCCACCAACATGGCCCCAACCTTTGGAAAATCAGCCAAGGTCTCGTAGATCGGGACGTACAACTCTCCAATCTTCTCGAACATCGCCTCGATCAAATCGGGTTGATCGTAGATCCCGGTCGCAAAGGGAACAAAGCCCATCAGCCACATCACCCACTCCAGAATCCCTCCTGGGGGGCAAGTGATGAGCTTCATGCCTTCAGGTAAATGCTCAACGACGAATTCCACGCCAGAGTAATCTACAGATTCAGGGGTAGGCCAGGGATACCTCTCGAAATCCTCCATCGAAGCGATCACGCCTTCATTCTCATTCACCCAACCGCGTTCACCGCGACTGAGATCCGCAGTGTCAGTTGTGGTCAGCCTACCCATCTCCCAAGGGACTTCGGGGTGAGCCCAGACGTAGTCGTAGCAAAGGTACTGGCAGAAGCGAATGCGGCGACGGAGGAGCTCTTCTTTCACTTCCTTGGTGAGTTCTGTGAGGTCGAGCTTCTTTTCTCCCAAGACAGTATCCATCACCTCGAGATCAACCCCAAGTTCGATAAACGGCACACGATCCGGCGGCTCTTCACAATTGAAAACACAACGCAATCGTTCGAAATTCGGTTCACAACCTGACCACAATGGTGTGATTCTTTCTTCACTCATCATTCCTCCCCCCCCTTTAGCGATACCAGCCCACCTTCATCCCTTCATCCAACATGGCGAGGTAATTCCGAACTGGAATGTAATTGGCCACTGAGTTTCCCGTTCCCAGGGCATATCCTCCGCCGGGCATACATTCTTCCAGCGTCCGACGGGTATAGGCTCTGACCTCCTCCTCCGTCGCTCTGGCCAACATGCCAACGTCCACACCTCCCAGAATGGAGATTCGATCCCCATACTTTCGCTTGGCCTCGCCCACGGTCAGAAAGACATCCTCAAAGGAGTGCTTGCCGTCAATTCCGACGTCATCAATCAGGTCATCCATAATGGTTTCCAGGTTCCCGCAAGCGTGGAGG